>JBIJDW010000129.1:0-8258 GCA_044343885.1 Kiritimatiellia bacterium | reverse complement strand
TCGCCTTCTCAAGCGGCCGTGGCTATGACGGACTGGTGCTGCACTACACGTTTGACGAGGATGCCGTGAAGGTGCCGGACCGCAGCGGTCAGGGCCATGACGGAAATGTGCGCGGCGCAAAGTGGACCCCGCAAGGAAGGACGGGCGGGGCGTATGTGTTTGACGGAAAGGGATATATTGATTGCGGCTCGTCGGTTTCTTTAAGCCCTGCGGCCATCACGTACAGTGTCTGGATCAAGCCAACCGTGCTGGAGGATAACAAGTCAATTATCGGAAAAGGAATGGATCAAGCAAAACCATGGACCTGGTTCTATATCAAGGCAACAGGAAAGCTTGGGTGTGCGCTTTACGCAAATGACAATGTTAGCTATGATGGGAACGGAAAATACAGTTTAACCGCAGGCGAGTGGTATCACGTTGCCATGGTGTATGACAGCGAGACTGGATTAAAAGGATATATCAACGGAAAGCTGGACCAAAGTGTGCCGCCCAAAGGCGCATTGGCCGCCGTCGCACAGCCTTTCTATATTGGAAACTATCCTTTGCCCCAATACTCCAGACAAATCCGGGCCACTCTTGATGAAGTCATGATCTTCAACCGCGCACTCAGCGGTGATGAAATTGAACAGCTTTATAAGTCGCGATAACGATCCCGCCAGCGATCTCGAAAGAAGAAATCACGTTCATCGGCGACTTGCCGAAGTGAAAACACAGAAAAGGAAGGATGACATGAGAAAACATCTGTTCTGGGTAGCCGTATCTGCGGCCACGGCCCTGCTCACGGCGGCTGGCGAAGAAACGGTTCCGAAGGAATCGTCCCTACGTCTGGAGTTGGACCTGGTTGACGGCTCGCGTCTCATCGGCACCCCCGGCATCGCGACCGTGCCGGTGCAGACATCCTACGCCAAGATGGATGTGCCGCTGACGCAGATCCAGGCATTGAAGATCGGCGACGATCACGAAACTGTGATCCTGAACTTGCGCAACGGCGACACGCTGACCGGCGTGATCAGTCTCAAGCCGATCAAACTGGAGACACTCTTCGGTCCGGCATCCATTGGCATCGAGCACATCAAGCGGTTTCAGGTCCTATCAGGGGACAGCATGGATGGCGTTCTCAAGACCAGCATTTTACCAGCAGGTTGGGTAGTCACAGACATTCCCCCGAGACAGCACAGTTTTTCCATATCTTTTTGGATGTATGCGAAGTCCATAGCCAATTATAACGCCATGGTCGCTACTGGAGAGACAATGGGCTATGGAGGACAAGGTGTTCTTTTCTATGAAAATGCCCCCAAATTATTCGGGAACACGGCGGATAATTGGACTTGGGGCACAACAATGGTGGGCGGAACAACGAGTCTTTCTACCGGAGTTTGGTACCACGTGGCATGGACGCATCAAGAATCTGGCTTCAATAAATTCTATGTGAACGGCCAACTGGAGGGTCAAAAGGCTACCGGTCCCAACACCGGTGGGTATACCGATGTGTATTGCTTTGGGGCGTTGAATCGAATAGGTGCCTGGCTTTATAATGGCTATTTAGATGACCTTGCTTTTTGGGACCGTCCGCTATCTCCGGCAGAAGTGCTGTCCATTTATCGGGACCGAAAAACAAGCCCCTCGGTTATTGCCCCTGATTCCGTGGTTGATGTCTTCCGCTTCAACACAACCAACAGTATTTCAGGGGAACAAGGCGGCACGGGCACCAAGAATGGGGTTGTCAGCATTGTTGGAATCTCAGAGATATAACGCATCTTCTTGTCCCGCGTCACGCGAGTGCGAGCTAAGAGAACCATAAGGATAAAAGCCATGAATAGATACACGTTCTGGATAGGCGTATGCGCGGCCACGGCGCTGATCACGGCGGCAGGAGAAGAAACGGTTCCGAAGGAACAGTCTCTGCGTCTGGAGGTGGATCTGGTCGACGGCTCGCGTCTCATCGGCACACCCGGCCTCGCGACCGTGCCCGTGCAGACGTCCTACGCCAAGATGGATGTTCCCCTGAAGCAAATCCAGGCCCTGAAGATCGGCGACGATCACGAGACCGTGACCCTGAACTTGCGAAACGGCGACACGCTGACCGGCGTGATCAGTCTCAAGCCGATCAAACTGGAGACACTCTTCGGTCCGGCATCCATCGGCATCGAGCACATCCAACAGCTCCGTGTAACGCTGGGTGGCAGGAGCAACGGGTCCAAGTGGGGTTTGCGTAACGATTTTTCGACAACATCCAATCCCAGCGGTCCTTGGTCTTATGGATGGACACCCGACGGCAATCCCGCCTTTACGCGCTATACGTCTAGTCTTCAAAAACCGGGCATTGCTGGGTGGCAAGCGGCCCAAGATGCCCAGAATGCCTGGATCAATCACAGCGACGAGACGATGTATGGCGTACGCCCGGGAGAGGTGTCCATCCATCCTGGACCCAACGGGGAACACTGTGTCGTACGCTGGCAGGCCCCCAGATCGTGTACGATTATCGTAAAAGGCACCTTTGGTTCAGGAGATGGCGGGGTTATGACTGTCCGTGTTCGCCACAACGCAACGCAACTGTTTTTGGCTTCCGACACATCCAAAGATGAGCCGTTCCTGTTTGAATTGAAGGTGAAACAAGACGACACCGTGGACTTTGATGTGGGTTGCGGAAGGGGCGGTTGGGGCGGCGGAAATACCCCGATTGACGCGGAAATTGTTGTGAAATGAACACGGGGAAGAAAGGGTCTTCGACAATCTCAAAATCTGGAGCTATGCCAAGACGGACTTCAACGACCGTGACCGCGAGTAAAACAATAATACGGCAGAAGGATCAGTGATGAACAGGTTCGCAGTACCGATACTAACGGCTCTATTTCTGGCCATTCGAGTGACGGCAGACCGCCCTGCGATTGGCCAGCCGGAAGCCAGCTCGGCGCGATCGCTGACGGCCGCGCAAGTCGAGGCATTGGTGAAGAACTCGGTCAAACTTGAACCGGGCGATGCGAGCCATCCGGGAACAGCCGTGTTCTACAACACGGTGAAGGTCGAGGTGGACGTGGCGACACCGGCAGACATTTCTGCAGGAAAGAAAGTGCGCACCGAGGCGCGTGAGATGGAGAATGTGTGGGTCGTTCCCAGGGTGAACGATCCCCAAAAGTATCAAAGCCTCGGCCACTATGTCGTTCTGGATGGCCGGACGGGAGATATCCTTGTCGATCACGCCCGGGGCGTAACCGGAACGCCTGCCGTGCCGACAGATGGGCAGATCGTCCCGCCAAACGAGATCGAGAGTGGTCGCCAGCGGCTCCAGCGGGCGATCGACGTGAGCCGCAAGCTGGCGGCAAAGGGTCAGGAGATCAAAGACAGCTTGGGGCTGGAGGCTTGTGAAGCCACGGACCGCAACAAGCCGTGGCGCTTTCCTCGCACGGAGGATGTCGCCTCCTATGAGCGGGAGCGGTCCTGGGCTTCGAAATACGCACCCAACCGCGCGTCCCGGCGTGGTGTGCCGGCGAACTCGGGGGCGGTTGTGGATTGGCCCGCGCAAGCGGATGCCCCGGATCTTCGCAAGCTGCTGGAAGACAAGGATCCCGCCATGCGATGCGTGGCTGCCGAGGCGCTGGCCACGCTGCACCAGCCGGAAGATGTCGAGCGGATTGGACGCCTGCTCAAAGACGAGGCGGATGGAATTCCGGCTCTGGGGTGGAACATGCTGCTCACGGCCCGAATGGTTCAAGAGCAGGAGATCGTCGCCGACGGGTTGCACCGCCTGCGGAGCTGGCATGACCGCACCGTGTCCACCACGGCGCGTCTGGCCCTGAAGCTTATGACGGGCGCGGATCTCACGGCCAAGGACTTCGACGCCTGGTGGCTGCGCAACCGCGGGGGCCGCAACTGCGTATGGTACTGGCAGCAGCGGCTCACGCGCGAGCTGGCGGCCGTCGAAACCCTCACGATGGCAGCCTGGCAGGAAGACGATTCCAAGGACCTGAAGGAGCACGAGGTCAGGCGTGTGCAGAGCATTTCCCGCCAGCAGCAGGGATTCGACGCGGTACGGCAAGCCGTCGCCGGGGAATTGTCCCGGCTTCCGGCGGAAGTTGAGGCGAAGGTACTCCTCGCGGCGGTCAATCGGTATTCGACCTCGCTGGGCGTGAGCCTTGACGAGCCATTGATGGGACCGTTTGTCTGCCCGCGCATCGGAGCGGATCGCCTGCTGGAACTGCTGGAGCGCAAGGGCCTGTGGGAGGATGTGGACTGGAGCAACAACTGCCACTACAACAACCTGGTCATTCAGGTGATCGGACGCGCCGAGTTGTTCTTCAAAGCGGAGCATCTGGCACGGTTGCGGGCGATCATGGACCGTGGATACGGCGGCGTATGGTGGTCGGGCAAGGCGGCATTTGTCGTCGGAATCTCGCACCTGTTGCCTCCGGCGAAAGCGGCCGAACTCGACGATACGAATACCCGCGACGGCTGGCTGCGGAACAAGATGCAGAGTGAGGGTGACGTGTTTGCGAGGGGCGCGGTGGCCAGGGAGTTGATCCGAGTCGGGTTGCCCGAGAATCGGGAGTTCCTCAACAAGGAGTTCTTCGCTGAAACGGGCCGAAAAAGTGGGTTCCCAGACATCCGCCAAGCGATGCTCCAAGCGCTTGGCCAACCGCCGCTGACAGCGGCCAAGCGCGCTCTGCTGGTGGAGATAGTGATGGACGAGCGGTTTGCCCCTTTATGGACGCAGGCCAACAGCCTCATGGGCGACGACATGTACCGGCAATACGCGATATGGGCAGTCAATGCCCACGCCGGCAAGGAACTGATCAGCGATCCTGAGAAGTACGCCCTGCCGGACCCAACCAAATCGGAGCAGGCCCTGGTCGAAGTCCTCCGTAAGGTGGCGACGTTGCGAGCGGACAGAAGAGACTGACAGAGGAGTTGCACAACCATGAAAACGAACGTGTTGAGAACACTGTTGGCGGGGCTGAGCCTGCTGATCTGTGCACCGACGGCCAGGGGCGCAGAACTTCAGGAACACGAGGAGACGCTGCAGGGAGTGACCTACGTTGACATGTACGCTCCAACCCACCGCCAGCGGCCGCTACTGTGCGGCCCGGGGCGACACTTCCCCGACGGGACGGAGATGGTGTTTAGGGATTCCGAGACAAATGCTGAGTTTCACGTGGTGTTTCCCAAGGATGTGGCGGCTCCGCAAGGCAATGCGTTAACCAACGCGTTGACGCTGCAGGGTCGGTTCCGGACGATCCAACCGGCCCCGGATGGCAAGGCTCCTCAGGGACCTGATCGGCTGGGCAAGCGTATCCCGGATGGCTACCGGTACTTCGTCGTTTCGCGTTGGGAAATCCGCAACGCTCCCGCCCTGCCGCCGAACGATCCTTTTCTCAAGATACTTCGGGATCGGCTCGACGTAGAACTTTCCAAACCCTTCCGCACTGTCGAGAAGGCGATCGACTGGACGCTTCTCCTGCAGGAGGCCGAGAAGGCGACAAGCCCGGCGGTCCGAACGGAGCGCCATGCGTACGTGGAGTTCTGGAGACGACTGGCCAAGGCGCACGATTACGGGATGATGTGCTCCCGGATGAACGTGTTTGAATGGGAAGCATGCGAACTGCTCACGGGCACGCACAAACCGGAAAAGAACACACTGCCACATGCCGACACGGGACTCCCGAAGCAACGCGCATGCGAATACCTCCTGGCGGAAGACCTGCCCGCCTGGGGCAAGTCATTGAAGTGGTGCGCGGCGGGCGTATTGGCGGGTGACGGTGACCGCCGCGGCATGGATGTCCTGATCCAAGGAATTCGGGATCCAAAAGAGACCCGAGGCTGGAGCGCCATTCACGAGGCGCTTCGGGCTGCGTGGACAGAGAAGGCGTTGCCGCTCTGGGCGGAGACGGCACGGGACGCCGACGCGAGGGTCCGCCTCGTGGTCGTCACGCATGTGAACGCTATCAAGTCCGATAAGGTTGTTCCGATCCTGCTGGAACTACTCAAGGACGGGAATCGCGAGGTACGCGTGGCCGCCGCTTTGTCTTTGATGCGGCGCGAGGTGAAGGAAGCCGCCCCGGTCCTGCTGGAGAAGGTCCGCCACGAGTTGAACGGTACAATCCGACCGGCCCACGACAACGGTCCCGTCTGCCTGAAACTCCAGCAGTGGAATGTGCCAGACGTGCCGTGGGACAAGATGGAAAGCGTGTTGACGGAAGAGGCCCGAGCGAATGACAGCGATTACTGGCGCACCGTGGAGATCGCCGGCTGGTGCCTGGCGGCGGGACGCGAGGTACCCGCCTTGCCGTTCCTGAAGTCGGCCGTGAACGCGGGAATCGAGAAGGGCGACAAGTTGCCGGCGCTCGGAACGATGGAGGCCAAAGAGCTGAGCATTCCCTGGCATGCCGCGACAATCCTTGCCTCGAACGGCCGGCGCGAAGGCGTGGAACTGGTTCGCAGGTACATCGAGGTCGGACGCGGAAACTGGTTGCACGCGCATGAAGGGCTAATGGCGCTGGCTTCATTGGTCAACAGGCCGGACGCCGCTCCCGCTGATTTCAAGGAGGCAATGGAGATTGCAGCCAAAGCCGTGGAAAGACGCGACGCTTTGTTCCAAGGCTACTTCTGGCGTGCCCTCGAAGCCTTGGGCGAGATGGGCGCCATTGTCCGCGTCGAATCACGGGACGGACGCCTCTCGGCGAAAGACGTCATCGCGTTGCCCTATCACGGCACGTACGGCCCCGTACCGCGATACATGATGGCGGAGATCTGCCGCGCGAAAGTCCGGAGCATCGCCGTCGCGGCACAACAGGAGCGTATCCCACTCCCGGAGGGCTGGCTGGCCGCCTACGCGAGAGCACAACAAACCGAGATTGCCGGGACTGCGCGAGTACCCGCTGAACCGAACGCCCCTGCGCATGGCGATCTTCAGCGAGCTGCGGAAGCGGCGCTGAAGGCTCTCGCGGAATCGCCTCCCGATGACACGGTTGAGAGGAAGGGACCATGATTCTGCCAATCATCCGCCACCGAATGACTGAAAGAGACGTGACCAACGTGAAGCGCGTCCTTGCCATTGCCATGATTCTGGGATTGATTCGCCCTGTTGTTTGGGCCGCGGAACCCTCAGTCAGGACTTCGGCCACTGTTCCGAACCCACCCGCTGGGTCCGATGCAGGTGACCACCGGAATGAGGCGCGGACGGATGACGGTCTGCGGCTTCTGATCACGCTGGCCTCCAACGCGCCCACTGTATTCCTGCCAGGGCAGGCGATCCCCATGGAAGTCGAGTTGCTGAATGTTTCCAAGGCGCGGGCGTATCCGGTCGTCAAGCCGGGCCAATCGGTGTCGCTGCTGGGCAAGGGGGCGTTCGCCAACGGCGTGGACGGCGTGCCGTTGGCTGCGGCAAGCGATGACGTTCATGCTGGACCGATTCCGCAACGCATTACCAACGACGAGTTCTTCCAGCGGGGCGATCATGGAGACATTTACTTCGCCGACGTCCAGGCGGATCGAAGCGTACGCGACAAGGCGGCCGACCGCCTGAGCGAAGCCGGGCCAGCCGCCGGTTCGGCGACGCTTCCCCACGCGGACGCCTTTCGAATTCAGTGCAGGAAGCCGGCGGATCACGTTGCCGTAACCGTCGGGGCTGACACCACGACATTCACGGTCACCAGTCCAAGCGGCATTGGCTCGGCAAGCATCGAACGAACGGGGCCCGCATGGCCGGCGTCCGTCATCCTTCGACTGGATCTGAAAGGACTGGAAGGAATCGTGATTTCAAACGGTCAGACACGACTGTCAGGCTCGGCCGACCGAAATGGCGAGACGCGGCTGGAAGCGGACGGCACTGGAGAGATAGCGAAAGGTAACCCGCTTTGGATGGAGATCGAGCGCGATCAGGGATGCCTCAAGATGGCGATCCCCCAGGCGATGCTAAAGACGGCGAAGACGCTGATGATCGAATGGGTTGATTTCTTCCGGTGATGAACGTGTAGGCCGAATCCGGTCTCTAGGAATTGTAGACGATGAAAGTCGGGAACAAAAAGCGCCGGATCGGCGTCTAAGCCTCATAGAAACAACTAGGGCGCCCTCCAGGCAGGGCGCGGGAGATTAATCCATGAACACCCTGAAACGCTTCCTGCCCGCACTCTTCTGCATCCTGTCGCTCGGCGCGGCGCGCGGCTTTGCCGCCGGCATGCTGATCCCCAAGGACGAGTCCATCCCGCCGCTGGCCATCGAGAGTCAGCGCGTGGACATCCGAATCAAGGACGGCGTCGCCACGG
>JBIJDW010000008.1:0-23123 GCA_044343885.1 Kiritimatiellia bacterium | reverse complement strand
CCATCCGCTTGCGTCGGGGCGCGTATAGCCGGCGCGACGACTGGCAGACCGTCCAGCGGTGCGGCGGCGGGCAACTTCTCGGCGAGGGGCCGCATCTCATCGATCAGGCTCTCCAAATGCTCGGTTCGTCACCGGTGCGCATGTGGTCGGATCTCAAGCGCGTCGCCGCCATGGGCGACGCCGAAGACACCGTTTCGATCATCATGCGCAATTTGGCCGGGCTTACGGTGGACCTCGAATTCTCCGGCGGCCGCGTCCTTCCTGTTCCCGCCTACACCGTTTCGGGGGAGAAGGGCGAACTGACCGCCACTGATGAGGTCATTACGCTCAAATATGTTGATCCCAAACACGCCGCGCCGCGCCGCCGCGCCAGTGTTCGCACGCCGCCTCTGGGAGATGGCGGCTCGATGGATGACCTCCAGTGGATCGAGAAGCAGATCCCTGTGGCGCCCCAAGCACCGGCGGGGCGGACTCTCATCTGGGAGCACCTCGCCAATGCCATCCGGCTCAACAAGCCTTACCCGGTCACACTCGATCAGGCCGTTGATGTGATGCGGATCATCGCCCTCGTCCGAAAGGACTCGGCGTTCGCCTGACGCCGATACGGAACAATCGTCCCGGCATGCGCTCATTGGCAATCATGAAACGATTCATCTTCATAGGGGCGCTGCTCCTGTGCGTACAGTCTGGAGCGCAAGCGGCGTCCGGAGCCGAGGTGTTTGGCTTGCCCGCTTTTCAGGATCGTTTTGCGGCCATCAAGCAGGACCTGATGCTCGCCTCGCAGGCACAGAACTACGTCGCGATGGAAAAAGCCTGCCGCGCGGGCCGGACGCTCCTCCCGGCCGACCCAAACTTTGCCTATAATCTGGCCTGCGCGCTCGCCCGGCAGGGCAAGGCCGACGCCGCGCTCGACACCCTGCGAGAGGCGGTCACGCTCGGTTTCCGCAACATCGACCTGATCCGGAGGGATGCCGATCTCTCCGCGCTCCGCTTCCGGCCCGCCTTCGCGGGCGTGCTCAAACAGGCCGAGACTCCTCTGGCCGACGACGGTCCCCGTGGCCTGTATGATGCCACGCCAACCCCGATCAGGCCGGGAGGCGTTGCGCCGGTCTCGTCCACCAACACACTCTGGGATTTTGATGGGGCCTTGTTCAGATCGTTCTTTTCGCTGCCGACCGACAGCCGGCGCCTCGCCCCCGCCGATGCCGACGCCTACCGGGGGCCTGCCCAGTCGCTCCTCGCCGGTTGGCTCCGGGAGGGCCGCGCTGCCGGTAACGTCGGCGATCTGTATGACAATCGCGATGACGGCCATTCGGCGCTCACCGTCGCCGACTTCCCCGGTCTCGCACGCGTCGTTTATGGAACCGAAGCCCACAGCGCCGAAACGCGGCCGTTTTACGGCGCCGCCCTATTCATCTACAACCTGCCGACCTTCGGCAACTCCTCCACGGCACTCACCCAGGGGCCGTTTTGGCGCTGTCAGGCGCGGATGCTCGTCTGCAACCCGTCTCGCGTCGCCGGCCTGTTCAATCTCTATGTCTCCAACCATATCTACGTCTACCCCGCCCATCAGGATTTCCTGGCCGCGCAGGGCGATGTCTTTCCTTTTAACACGCCTTATTTCATCGTCAGTCAGGGATCGTCCGGATCGGACCAGCCGTTCCTGCGCGCCATCGCCGCCACGCTGGCCGCGTTCACTCCCGAGACCAAGCGGATACTCGTGCAAAATCGGCTGCTCGCCCCCACGGTTCAAATGATCCTGCGCGCCACGCAGCGTCCAGTCACGAACGCGGAGGCCTATTACACCGGCGTCGCACATCCCGCCGTTTTCGCCAGCACGAATCTGAACCTGGATGCGATGATCCGGCTCGCCAATGCCTTGACGAGCAACACGATCCCGCCGATGGTCACGCTCCGGGTGTTGAAAGAGACTCAACCGGTTTACGGGCGCGATTTCTTTGATGGCGTTCCCTCCGCCGGACTCTACGATTCCCCCGCCTGCGTCGCCCGCGTCTTTCGCGGGGTCGGCTGGTCGCATACCCTCACCGTTGCCGCCAGCGCCGCGGCCCTGCCGGGCGCGCCCCCACTGACCTGGCGCTGGGTCCTCCTGCAGGGAGACCCGGCCAAGGTCACCATCCGGACGCTCGACCCGGCGGGGCAGGTCGCCGAGATCACCGTCGCCTACCACGAACCCGGCTTTCCTAGCGCCGCCGATCCGTCGCTCGCCGCCAGCCGCGTCGACATCGCCGCGTTCGCCCACAACGGCACACACCCGTCCGCGCCCGCGTTTCTCTCGTTCTATTTTCTGAACAACGAAACCCGTGTCTACAGCGCCGACCACCGCATCCTCTCCGTGGATTACGCTGCGGCCGGCGCCCGCTACGTCGATCCCGCCCTCTCCTGCCGCCGCGATTGGAAGGATGTCTACCGCTATGACGAAAAGAACCAGTTGATCGGCTGGGACCGGAGTCGCGGCAAGGTCCAGGAGGCTTTCACCGTGCACGGACTCCGGGTCGAAACCCGCGATGCGCTCGGCCGGCCCCAAACCGCCCGCGCCATTCGCTATCGGCCCAGCACGAACGCCCCCCCCGAGTTGGTTCAAGCGAATGATGATCGGACTTTCACCTGCACCTACACATCGCCCGAAGACGCCATCGGACGCCCCGTCGCGAACGACTAAAGGGACCTGTTTCTCGACGGCCGTGACATCCGGAACGTCACGTCCGAGGCGATCTGTGAAACTATTTCCATGTACCCAATTTTACCAAGGCTCGGTCGAAGAGTTGAAGCGGAAGCCGGGGCGGCCGGTATTTGTCCGGATGACCGGCAGCGTGCCTGTCGGAAACCGCAAATTGGTCGAACTGGGCGGGGTTGCCTTTCCTGGCACGGCTGGTTACGAATCCCCGGCCGGCCTCTTAAAGAAAGCGTCGGCCGAACTAGCGATTCCGCCGGAAGCTGGCGATCTGCCGTTGTTCACTCATGTGCGGTGAGTGAGAAGAAGGTGAAGAAGTTGATAAAACCAGTACGGTATGTACGGAGAACCTGTCCCGGTTGACCCGGTTCATTTCCGCTACGGTGTCTGACCCACAATACCTAGGTAATCCTCTGCCGAGTTTCCGGTGTTGTCGGGTTGGTAGACCTCACTGGCAGAGGCCGGGAGCGCACAGAAGCGGCCCGGGTGCTCGGCGCGCAAGCGATAGCGTATCTCACGTTTGCCTGCGGTCACATTGTCGAAGAAGAACCCGACCAATCTGTCGTGGCATTCCATATAGCAACCGAATTCATTCAGATAGCCGCTCGTTTCGATGACGCACTCAAAGCCGGCCGGTTTTCGATCCTCGATTGCGACATAGCGCAGGCCCGATGGGAAGAGCGCGTTCAATCGCACTTCCACCTGTGCGTTTGCCGGAACCATTGTGTCTTCTTCCAGTGGGTTTTCCGAGACAGCGCCATCGGCACCGATCAGGTGGTATCGCCGCGTGATCTTCACGGGATTGTCCGTGGCCGTAATTCTTCCACCGCCCATTCCCTGCCAATGCTTGCTTACGACGGTTACGTTCAATTTCGGAAGGCCGGTCCGCATGTTGACTTCGAGTTTGTGGACGCCAGGAAATACCATTGCGGTGCCGCGCAGATCAATGCCCTGCATGGCGGCGTACAGATCCTTCTGCATACTCAGTGTGCGAACGAGTTGGCCGTCGACCGAGATCTCGACCCGGCAGTTGCTTCGTGTCGGCTTCATGGTCTTGGCGATCCACTTGGCGATCGCCTCGATGCAAAACGCGCTTGTCTTGGTTGTGCCCCACCACTCCCCATCGCGGCGTTGCGAAAGGAGATACTGGACCAATCCGTCCCCGACCGTGGCGCTGGCCTCCTCGCCGGCGACGAGCATCAGGTAGAACGCTTGAAGTTCAATGGCTTCGCTGTTCCAGTTCTTGTCCGGGAAGCTCAGCCAGACGCGTCCCGGTGCGGCGCGGTTCTCAAACTGGCGAAGGTGCTCACGCAGGCCGCGCAGTTCGGCGCGATTGACATCCGGGCGGCTCGTCATGGCCAAGGCGAGGAGGACGCGGCCCGTGAGGGATAGTTTGTCCTTTCGCGCCAGAAGGATAGACTGGAAGGTCGCATCGGACCGACCGCATGAGGAAAGAACCCACTCGGTCATGACTTGCTGGTCGGTTGGGACGGGGAAGCGGGGAGGTTGGTTGGTGGCGACCTTTCCTGAATCGACAGGTTTCGGCGGTAGGACGGGCGTCTGCAGCCAAAGCAAGTGCTCGTTTCGTACCCCCGCGAGGTATGCCAACCCATTCTGTACGGATGGCCGGGTTGGATCGACGCGGTGCAGGCCGCGGGTTGCCAAGCACGTCATATACTCGTCATGACGTCGTGAGTCGAACCAGCCCCATCCGCCACCCGTCCCCTGCGCAGACTCCAGACGTTCCACGCCCTGCTGTATCAAGTTCGTGAAGTGTTCCGGCTGGAGCCTGCAGTTGTTGAGGTCTCTCAATTCGATTCCGCCTGCGGCGAGACATGCGCCGATTGGCAACTTTAGTTGTTTGCTCAGGTGATCGAGCACAACCAATGGCAGAAAGCGGTTTAGCGTTTGCTCGGCACACCCATAAGGATACCTCAGGCAGCCTGGCAGCGCACGCAGCAAGTCCGGAAGGCAGGAGTCGGTGATGCGGACACGATAGTCGGCGAGGTTGGGCGGTGCCGTCAGTGACATGGAAACGCTGCGCTGCATCGGGGTCACAAGGGCAGGTGTCAGGATGGTCTTCATCCAACGATGCGGGACGACAGGAATGACGGTTTCTGTCGCGTCCCGTGTGCCGTCGGGAAGCGATGCCGCGCCGCAAAGTTTGATGGTCACGGCGTCGGCAGGTGCGTGAACCGACAGTGATGCCAGTAAGGCCTGGCTGTCTGTCATCGGTCCGGCGATGTCCATCGCGACGGGTGTCTGCGTCGCCACGGGTGCGACCTTGCCTTTGGAGGTGTTCGTCGCCACGTTCGCCGTTGCGTTCAGTATGATGCGGCCAGACTGCGTGCCTTCATGCACCTTTCGCGCCAGCCCACGCAGAACGACGTCGTCGCCTTCGACGAGATACCGCGGGTATTGAAGACGCAAGGTTAAGTCCCGCCCGCTTGTGAACGTCTGCGAGGCCTCTCCGACCTGCAGACCGGGTGAGACCGCCCATGCGCGAATCTTCCACCGGGTCAGATTGTCGGGGAGGGGGATTGACACGACAGCCAGTCCATTGCTGTCGGTCGAAAGGGCTGTTTGCCAGAGGGCTGTGTCCTGGAAGACGTTTCGGATCGCCGTACGCATCTCGGCATTGCCGAGCACCCGTGAGCCCAACGCTCCTCCCATGGCGTAGCAGTGAACCGCCATTGGCTTCATGTCATCATACGACGGTCCAGGCGGATCGGGCGGCAGGAGTGAACGCAAGGATGGCGGAAACCGAAACCAGGCATCGAGCCTGACCGCTGGCCAGTTCCTCAGACTGTCGTGCCTTAGGATATGCGAGCTATCCCCCAGAAGTGCCATCGCCCCCCAGTTCAATCGTTCCCCGTAGATGGCGGTTTGGATGCTTTTTATGTCCGGTGGCGCGAACTTGTCGACCGCAGCATCATAGACGGCCAGCGTCACGCTTGCGCGGACCGGTTGCTGGCGGCCATCACGGACACGAATCGTAAGTGTAGCCTTCTCGCGTGGTTGGTACCTGTCCTTGTCTGTCTGCAGTCCGACCGTCAGGAGTGCGTCTTCGGGCGGGACAAGGATTTTGCAGAACGACTGCACGAGCTGGCCGCGCTGCATCATGAACGACGCGAGTCCGAACTCCGGCGTATCGCCATCCGCCGCATGCATCGTGAATCGCCCGACATGGTTGGAAATGGCGACGGCGCGCCAGGGGAGCCGAATGCCGTCTCGTGAGTTCGGGGCACACAGATAGGCTGTTCCACAAGGCTTCCGGCTGAGGATGACACCGCGAATCTCTTCCCCGACCTGATACAGACGCCGTTCCGTGGCCAGCGTAAGCGGAGGGAGCGCATCGGGTGACGCCGGTGCGCCGACAACCAGAGCCTGCGTTGAATCGACAGCCTGCGTATTGTCCTTTTGCCAGACCCGGATTTCGTGAAAACCGGGGGGCAACGGCAGATCGAGGGAGGCGCGTCCCTGCTTATCCAGTCGCACCTCGCGAATGATGATGTCGGCGGCGGGGTTTCCTGCGGGTACCGGGTTTGCCGAGACAACAATCGTTCCGCCCTGTGGGTCCCGCGCCGCTACGTCGATGCGGCAAGGGGCGTGCTCTTCCACAAAACCATTTGCAACGTGTGCGGACAGGGCGGCAAAAGAACCTTTCTGCACCTCGGCGACCGAGGTTATCACTTGCTCGGTCCGTGCGCTTACATCCGTGACGGTGACCCTGGCCGTGTGGCGGGCCCCGCCTTGCATCGGTGCCTGCAGCTCCACAATGGCCTCACCTTTTCCGTCCAACGTGAATGTCCGTGTGATGTTCGTGGCAATGTCGGCACCGGGGGCACTGTAATTGAAACACGTGCGCCAGTAGTCATCGTATCCTGATCCATACAGCCAGTCCCAGTCTTCAGGAGGGAGCCATTTTTCGGTGTTGATGCCTGTTGCAATGATGCACGAACCGGATGCACCTCCGAGGGGCATTCCGTCAAAACCTTTTCCGGCGATACGCATCGTATAGGTGGCCCCGGGCATCACGGGTTTGACGGCTCCGTTTACGAGCACTTCAAACTCCGGTTTCCGATATTCCTCGATCCGGATGACCGCTTCACCGCGTATTGTGCCGTCATGCGGCACGAGCTTCCAGATACCCAGGCTCATGTTGGGCGGCAGGGCGAAACTCCCGGAAGCGGCGCCGGGGTCATTGGTTCCCGCACTCAGTTCCAGGCGCTCGTGACGCGGGCCAAACGCGCTCAGGCTTCCCACTGCCGAAACGAGGCTCCGCGACTGCTTTCCTTCCATGCCACGTCCGACCGTCATCTTCCAGTGCAGTGTGTCACCCGGTCGATAGGCCGAGCGGTCCGTCGCTATGTGCGCGGCCCGTGATGCTCTGGGCGAAGCTACGAAAGAGCCTGCGTTTAGGGGAACCGCGCGGGTAAGCGCCCCTTCGGAGTCGGACAACAACAGAATGTCGTATTCGGAGAAGTCGGGAGCGACTTCTCCATAGGGTCCGGTTCGGTCGTCGTGCGAAGTAACGGATCTGTTCGTTCCGTCCCCTGTTTGCTGCAGGAACCTGCAACGCGTGTTTGCCACGGGTTCATCGTTCCGGGTGTCTGCCGCGACCCGGCGGAAGCCATTGAAGCCATACATGTTCATCGTCGTGATCGTTTCGACAATCACCAGCGTCTGTCCGAGCAGTGTGGCGCCCTGCTGCACGGCCACCCAGTACACGCCGGGCTTGGTGCAGGTGAGGTCGATATTGGTCTGATGATCCATGAAGGCGGTGGTGTCGAGCGAAAGCATGCGCTGTTCGACAACCTTTCCCATGTTTGTGAGGTTCAACTGAAGGAACAGCTCGGCCCACGAAAAGAACTCATTTCCTTTCCACGCGGCCAACTGGGGCGCCAGTTTGTCGAAGTCCAGACGGGTCACGGAGAGACTGGCCTTCTGGACGTTGCGGTATGTGAAGCAGAACGACGTCTTTTCTTCAGGCGCGACTTGCGCGACGCGGTCGAACATGCCGGAGGGGTTCGACAGCAGGTTCAGCGTTTTGACACGGCCGACTTCGTTCGTAAGCCGGGGCAGATGCTTGAGGTTGTTGAGGAATTCATAGGCATGCGCGTAGTCTTGGCGGACCATGTGCATTCCCGCTAGACGCCATGTAGCCGTTTCCGCCTGAATGCCTTTTCCCCTGACGAGTTCGAGATATTTGTCGCGACTTGCTGCCCACTGCGGCAACTCGTTTGTCTGGGCGGTCGCGGGTGGTTGTTCTGTCGAAACACCGGCGACAGGCCCAAGAACGCGGAGCATATCCGCTGTGAGCAAGGCGATTCGCGCCCGCTGCTCAGGAAGACAATTGGATGTCTCGCCGGCAAGCCAACCCCAGAGCGCGACGGGCGACGAAGCCTGCTGCGCTGAGGGTGGCGAGATGAGCAGGTCACGGGTGCTGCCGCGAAGCACGGGAATCTCTCCCCACAGTTGCCATTCGGCTGTGGTCCGGCCTGTCGTGTCCGGCGAAGCCGGCGCATCCAGTGTCCACCGGGCCAGCCCGTTGGCGAGTTCCCAGACAAGTTCGCCGCGCCTTCGAGGCGGCGTGAGAGACACCATTTCCTGTGCAATCACTCTGGTTCGTTCAAAGAGATTCCCCGCGCCCACCGTATTCTCGTGCCGCCATATTTCCAGTTGTGGCTGCCACAGGCGGGGGTAAGCTTCGTCGGTTGCGGCAATAAGCTCCTTCATCAGCGTGTCTGCGTGGCATGCCCGGCCCATGTCGAGCCCCATCCGGACTGCTTCGGCGACGTCGGCGACGGGGCGCTTCTTCTCTTTCACCAAGGCGATGCACAGGGGTATTCCTTCCACAAAGAGGCTGTCTTTTGCGCAACGGCGGATCGCGTCCATCCGGACCGGAGGGGCGTTGGTCGGGGTGTTGTTTGCCGATGGTTCCGATTGCGTTGCCGCATAAGTCTGGAACGGAATAAAAAGTAGCAGCGAAAGCCGCGAAAGCCATTGTAGGTTCATAGCGTACGTTGCTCCTTCAGTTGATTGATAAGAAATCGTTTTTTGGTGGGCAACGGCCCACGCGGGCCGAAAGCTTGCCTGAACCGGTCTGGAGCCGCGATATCATTGCGCTGACTATTGCAGAAACCGAGTGACCCGTCAAGATCAGGGAATGTGCTTTTTTGGGGGGATGCATGACCGGTCGATTGCGGCTTCAGGTCGAGTGGGCGTTCCGCACCAGCAAAACGGGCATGCTGGAGATGCTCCCGGTATATGTACAGTTGGTATCGCGAACCCGAGGGCATGCGCTGGTTGTGATGCGGGCATTTCTGATCGTGCATCAACTTTCACTGCTTTGGCAGACCGTCATATTCACGCTGGCTTCGCCTCTCTCCAATCATGTGAATGTTGAGATAGGACTGGCCGAGAGCCGTCTCGACAAAGTCTTGCGACGAAGCGTAGACGACAACGCGTGGGACGAAGAAAGCGACGAAGTGTGGCGTGGCAGGGATAGGAGCAGCAGGTATGGCAGAGTACGTTGGCCACGAGAGACTGAAGACCGTGGGAAAGCCCGTCCCTTGCGGGGCTTTTTCGTCCTCGTCGTCGTCCTCGTCCTCGTCCTCGATTTCACGATTCGAAGGAGCTGATGGAAGGCGCCTCCCTTGCGGGGATCCCACGCTTCGTCGCACACTTCGTCGTCTACGCTTCGTCGCACACTTTGTCGTCTACGCTTCGTCGCACACTTCGTCGTCTACGCTTCGTCGCACACTTTGTCGGCTCTTCCAGTCCGGCGGCTTGAGCATGGCCCCGCGTCCCCTTCAATGACCCCCCCACACACACAAACCCGGAAGCGTCCGTCCCTTGCGGCTCTTAAGCGGCAGCATGGGACTCCTTTCCGGCCGTCAGTTCCGCGACGAGAGCGGTGAGGAGCTTTTCCCCGGCGGCGCGGGAGGCGGCAAGCTGCGTTTCCAACTCGTCCACCAAGGCCATCAGTTGCTCCACTTTGGCCACGATCCGGCGCTGTTCGGCGAGGGGGGGGAGCGGGACGACCGTCGAAGCTAACTTGGTGCCGTTGAAGTTTGCTTGCCCACATTGCTGAACGACTTCCGGTTCGATCTGGGTTTGCCGAAAATACGGAGCGTTCATCGCGATGCTATAAAAGGTTGGAAACACAAACCTGGACGGCAGCCGAATGCGGATTAGGTAGGAGGCAAACGTTGCGGTGTCGTCCGGGCCTGTGTAGATGCCCGCCTTTCCAACCAGCTCGTAACTGTTAGTGCGGTTGAAGAGAATGTCGTCAGTCTTGAGGTAGAGACCGGGGAGGTCGTCGATGCCTTCATCGACATATTTCAGGTTCTCATCGACCAATCGGCCACCGACGATGTTTCCCATTCGATAGACCGGAATGTTAGACGAGTCGTTGTCAGCCTTCTGTGATGTTCCGTAATCGATGACGAGTGCGAGATGGCCGATTCTGCTCCACCGCCATGACTCGGGAATGTCGTGCGGGTAGTTGTCTGCCGTGAGCGGCGGAACATTCTTCGGGGTGCGAACGCCTTGTTTCTTCGCGATCTGCGGCCTTTCCTGTGCAAGCCGAGCGATCAACGCCTCCGCCGGTTCGTCATTGTGGTCTTGGGGGACGAGTTTGCCTTGGACGGCGAGGGTGAGGATGGATTTGCGGAGATCGGCGGGCGAGACGAGGTAGGCGGAAGGGCTTTGTGCCTCTGTGCCTCTGTGAGAGACAGCTTTTGTTTTTCTCACGGAGGCACGGGGGCACGGAGAGGGATAGAACAGCATTTCGAGGTTCGCCGGGGTGGGCGCGTCGGCAAAGCGGGCCAGCGCCGCGCGGGCGAGCTCGGCCTTCCTTTCCGCCCACTCCTGCTGCTGCGCCTCCAGCCGATCACACAACGCCATCAACTCATCCACCTTCGCCACAATCCGCTTCTGCTCGGAGAGGGGTGGGAGGGGTATCCTTGAGGCTTTCAACAGTTTGAAATGCCGAGCATAGCCTCGGCTTTCCAGCGGTAGCCAACGGAGCACCAAGAAGTAAAAACGTGGGTTAATACAAATCGGCTGGAGCAACTTCACGCCGTCTGCACCGACAACGAAATCGAAATCGATGAATTTCGTTTCCCGAGTGTGATCACCAAATAGTACAATCGGCTCGGCAACGTTAATTACTTTGTCGGAGTCATCGCAGTATCCGCGGATGAACATTTTGCCCTGATCGACTACTGGATACTTCCCTGACTCCAGAATGTCCTTGGTTTGGACCTTCTTGCCTTGGTCCGACACCATGACTGCAGGTGTCGTGGCACCGATCCATTCCCAACTCACCGGAATGTCAAATGTCTCATCGGCAGCCGGGCATTGTTCTTTATCCAAGCATTCGCCGCGGCCCGTTCGACGGATCTTTTCAGCAAAAACGCGTTTCAACAACTGCGCCGCTGGCTCGTCTGCAATATTCTGGACAACGAGTCTTCCTCGGACCGCCAATTCCAGCACCAACTCCCGCATCTTCGCCACCGCATTGGGCGCGTCGGCGAAGAGGTCGAACGTGTCGAAGAAGGTTTCGAGGGTCATCGCGAACCTTTCTTTTCACAGCGGCGCAAAGGCAAAGCGTTCTCTTCCCTTCGTGCTCTTCGTGTCCTTCGTGGTGAATCCCCCTCCCCTCCGTGCCTCTGTGCCTCCGTGAGGGATGTCGCACGCTCCTCCCGCGTCCATTCAAGGAGCTTGGCCTTGAGTAATTCCTTCGAGGGGAGGTAGAGTTGGTATTCCTTGGCGTGAATATTGGCGTCCTTGGGGAGCGTTAGTTTCACCACGGCGTCTTTCTTCTCCTTGCACAGGAGCAAACCGATGGTGGGGTTTTCTTCCGGCAGTTTTACATGGCGGTCGTAGTAGTTCACATACATCTGCATCTGACCGAGGTCCTGGTGCGTGAGCTTGTCGAGCTTCAGGTCGATGACGAGATAGCAGCGCAGGAGCCGGTTGTAGAAGACGAGGTCGAGAAAGTAGTGGTCGCCGTCGAAAGTGAAACGCTTCTGGCGAGCTTCAAAGAGGAAGCCTTTGCCGAGTTCCAGGAGGAATTTTTCCAGATGCGTGATGATGGCGGACTCCAGATCGGATTCGGAGTAACCGGCCTTTTCTTCCAGCCCGAGGAATTCGAGGACGAGCGGTTCTTTGAGGAGGTCATCAGGCTTGCTGATGATCTGGCCTTCCTGCGCCAACTTGCGAATGCCCGCCTTGTCGCGGCTGAGCGCCAGCCTCTCGTAGAGGCAGGCGGATTTTTGGCGGCGGAGTTCACGAACATCCCATCCTGCGTTGGCCGACTCGATTTCGTAAAAACTACGTTCGTCGGGATCTTTGATGCCGAGCAGTTCGACGTAGTGGGACCAGCTCAGGGCGAAGGGCGTTTTGAATTTGCCAGACGCTGTCTGACCAATCCCTGCCTGCCCTGATTTTTCAGGCAGTGTCTGAAAAATGTTCCCACTTGCCAATTTTTCAGACGGTGTCTGAAAAATGTTAACCCGCTCCCGCCAGAGCAGATAAAACTTTTTCATGTAGGAGAGGTTCACGGCGGAGAAGCCCTTCCCGAACTCCTCCGTCAGCCGCGCCGAAAGCTCCTTCAGCACTTCGGCACCATACTCCGCCCTCTTCTCGCCCTTTTGCTCGTGCTCCACGATACGGCGGCCAATCTCGAAGTTGGTCAGTACTTGGAAGGTGTCGACGACGGATGCAACGCCACGGCGGGCGGAACGAATGAGTTCCCGTACCTCGGCGATGAGCGGGGCAAGGTCGTCGCCCCCGGCCTTGGCACTTTGGCAGACGGTGTCTGCCGAATCTGGAGAGCGCTTCTTCATCCTGCCTTCATCCTTTCGGCTTCGCTGTCCCACAAGCGACTCGAAGTCGCCCCTTTGTGCCTTTGTGCCTCCGCGAGAGATATTCTTATTCATCGGTTCAGCGCCTCCATAAGCTGCTCTTTCAGCTTGCCGCGCGTCTCGGCAATCTTGGCGAGGAGCTTTTCGTATTCCGGCAGGAGGTGGTCCACGTCGCCGGGGCCTTCGTCGGCGTTGTGCGGGTTCTTGAGGTCGAGGTTGAAGTTGCCGGCCTTGATGGTGTCGAGGGAGACGCGCCAGGCGCGCTCGTTTTCGACGCGGGTCTTGAAGCCGTCGGCTTCGTCACCCCACCAGGCGCGTTCGCCCTCGAACTCCTCGATGCGGATGGGCTTGCCTTTGTTGTAACTCTTGGCGCCGGGTGGATACGGATGCTCGTAGTACCAGACGTGTTCGGTCTTCGGCCCCTTGGTGAAGAAGAGCAGGTTGGTGCGGATGCCGGTGTAGGGATTGAAGACGCCGTTGGGCAGGCGCACGATGGTGTGGAGGTTGCACTCGGTTAGCAGGGCTTCCTTGATGCGGGTTTTGACGCCTTCGCCGAAGAGGGTGCCGTCGGGCAGAACGAGTCCGGCACGGCCGCCGGGCTTGAGAATCTTCATCAGGAGCACGAGAAAGAGGTCGGCGGTTTCGCGGGTGCGGAACTCGGAGGGGAAATTGGACTCGATGCCGTCCTCTTCCATGCCGCCGAAGGGCGGATTGGTGACGATGACATCCACGCGCTCCTTCGGACCCCAATCGCGCAAAGGGCGGGCCAGGGTGTTGTCGTGACGGACGTTGGAGGGCACGTCAATGCCGTGCAGGAGGAGATTGGTCATGCAGAGGACGTGCGGCAGGTGTTTCTTCTCGATGCCGGAGAAGCACTCCTGGATGGCGCGTTCGTCGGCTTCGGTTTGGGCCTGCTGGCGCAGATGTTCGATGGCGCAGACGAGGAAGCCGCCGGTGCCGCAGGCGGGGTCGAGGACGGTCTCGCCGAGGCGGGGGTTGACCTGTTCGACGATGAACTGGGTGACGGCGCGGGGGGTGTAGAACTCCCCGGCGTTGCCGGCGGATTGGAGGTCTTTGAGCAGTTTCTCGTAGATGTCGCCGAACAGGTGGCGGTCATCGGAGGCATTGAAGTCAATGGCGTTGATCTTGTTGATGACTTGGCGCATCAACGTGCCGTTCTTCATGTAGTTGTTGGCATCCTCGAAGGCCATGCGGATGAGACCGGTGATCTTGTCGCTGCCGACGGTGAGGGCCTTGAGCTTGGGCAGGAGCGTGTTGTTGACGAAGTCGAGCAGGGCGTCGCCGGTGATGCCTTCCTCGTCCTTGGCCCAGGCGGACCAGCGGAGGTGCTGTGAGAGGGGAGATTTGTAGGCGTCACGAAGGATCGCCATCTCCTGCTCGCGGTCGTCGAAGATCTTGAGAAAGAACATCCAACCGAGTTGTTCCAGGCGCTGGGCGTCGCCGTAGGTTCCGGCGTCCTTGCGCATGATGTCCTGGATGGATTTGACGACGTTGGAGACGTTGGGCATAGAGTGTCCTCTCCTCCGTGCCTTCGTGCCTCCGTGAGAAAAACTTCTTCCTCACAGAGGCACGGAGGCACAGAGCAGGTTTATAGTGTTCCGTTAATGGTTCTGACGACGTTGGGCATAGGGTATCTTCTCCTCCGTGCCTTTGTGCCTCCGTGAGAGAAGAATTTCTCACAGAGGCACGAAGGCACAGAGCAGGTTTATAGTGTTCCGTTGATGGTTCTGACGATTCCCTGTTTCATGAGTTCTTCACCGAAGTTGAGGACATAGCCAAGCTTCATGCCGGTTAGTTTCAGGTATGTCAGCAGTTGTTTCTTGTGCGACGGATGCAGCTTCTCAACAGACTTTAATTCGACGATCACTTTGCCGTTCAGGATGAGGTCGGCCCGGAAGCCCTCATCAAACGAAATCCCATCGTACACAATGGGAACAGGCACCTGTCGTTTGACCTCCAATCCGGCCTGCTCCAGTTTGCGGGCGAGGATGGCTTCATAGACCGATTCCAGCAATCCGGGGCCACGTGCTTGATGAAGCTTGACTGTTTGATCCACAATGATCGTGCCAATCTCATTTTCCGTCATAATTGATTTCCTTGCTCTATTTCTCGCAGAGGCACGGAGGCTCAGAGTTTACCTATCTCCGTGCCTCTGTGCCTCCGTGAGAAAAACTTCTACGCCGCATACAGCATGGTCTCCATCTCCCGAATGGCAGCGAGGTAGTTGTCCCGGCCACCGAATAGCTTGACGATTTCCACGGGGGTGCCGAAGGCGCGGAGCGGGTCCACCTTGAGGATTTCCATCGATTCGACGCTGGCGATGCCGCTGTCGGCGTACTTCTGGAGCAGGGCATCGAGAACGGCGCGGGCCTTGGTGCCGTATTTTCCGAAGACGTTCCGCTTCTTGACCCGCTCGGCGCGCTCCCGGCGCGTGAGCGGCGGTTGGTCGAAGGCGACGTGGCAAACGAGGTCGAAGGGGTCGTAGTCGCGGCCGATCTGCTCGGCGAGTTCGTCGAGGAAAATGCCCTGGCCGGCAAGCAGTTCGACAATGGCCTGTTTCCGCGCGGCGGCATTCCAGGTGTTTAGAAAGTCGTCGAGGGAGGCGTAGTTTTTGTGGACGGCTTTGCGGGTGTAGTCGTTGAGGGATTCGGTGATCAGTTTGCCGTATTCGTCAAGGAACTGGACGCGCTCCATCACGATGCTGACGGGGACATTGTCCACGTAGTAGCGGGTGCGCGGATGGGGGCCGCCGTCACCGGGACCGAAATCGGGAGGCAGCGGGGATTCGGGCGGTTCGCCACCGGTCGGCGGTTCGTCCGGTGGTTCGTCCGGTGGGATGGGCGGATCATTGGGGCCGGGTTCGTAAACCTGAACCGGGGGGCCGTCGAAATCGGGGTCGGCAAACTGCGCGGTGGCGCGGCGGAAATCCATGATGGTGAAGTAGAACTTGTTGTAGTCTTCATTGATGCGGGTGCCGCGCCCGATGATCTGTTTGAATTCCGCAGGCGAGTTGATGATCTTGTCGAGGACGATCAGGTGGCAGGTCTGGGCATCCACGCCCGTGCTCATGAGCCGGGAGGTGCAAGCGATGACCGGGTAGGTGGACTCGGGATCAATAAAGTTGTCGAGTTGGGCCTTGCCCTCGTCGTTGTCACCGGTGATCCGCATGACATACTTGGAATTGGCGGCGGCCAGGTCGGGGTTCGCGTTGACCATGGCCTGGCGCATCCGTTCGGCGTGGTCGATGTTCTCGCAGAAGATGATGGTCTTGGCAAAGCGGTTGGTGGCGCGCAGGAACTCGGTCACCTTGGAGGCAACGACCGCCGTGCGCTTTTCGAGGATGAGGTCTCGGTCATAATCACGGGCATTGTATTCCCGGTCCTCGATGAGCTGACCGTACTTGTCCGTCTGACCGTTTTCCGGACGCCAGCCGTCGAGGTCTTTGTCGAGGCCGATACGCACGACCTTATAGGGGGCCAGGAAGCCGTCGGCGATGCCCTGGCGGAGCGAATACATGTAGATGGGGTCGCCGAAGTAGTCGATGTTGGAAACGTCGCGGGTTTCCTTGGGCGTGGCGGTCAGGCCGATCTGGGTGGCCGCATTGAAATACTCCAGCACCTGCCGCCAGCGGGCGTCATCTGCGGCGCTGCCGCGGTGACACTCATCCACGATGACGAGGTCGAAGAAATCGGGCGAGAACTGCTTGTAGATGTTCTGCTCCTCTTCCGTGCCGGTCACGGCTTGGTAGAGGCAGAGATAGATCTCGAAGGATTTGTCCACCGTGCGGTTCGTGATCTTCGTCATGGCCTGGCCGAACGGTTTGAAATCGTTGGTCTTGGTCTGGTCGGCGAGGATGTTGCGGTCCACGAGGAAGAGGATGCGCTTCTTGGCTCCGGCCTTCCACAACCGCCAGATGATCTGAAATGCCGTGTAGGTCTTTCCGGTACCGGTCGCCATGACCAGCAAGACCCGATTCTCGCCTCGGGCGATGGCTTCGACCGTCCGGTTGATGGCGATGTGCTGATAGTAGCGCGGGGTCTTCCTGGAGCCGTCGTCGTAATAGTCCTGGGTGTTGACCTTTTGCTGGTTAACGGTCCAACCCTTCGCTTTGCAGTAGCGCTCCCACAGTTCCTGAGGTGCGGGAAACTGGTCGAGCGGAATTTCGCGTGTGATGGTTCCCGATGTGCCGGTGCGGTCGTGCTCAAGAAAGGCGTCGCCGTTGGAACTATAGGCGAATGGCGCGTCGAGAATCTCGGCACTTTCCAGTGCCTGCGCCATGCCATCCCCTACGGAGTGGTTGTTATCCTTTGCTTCGACGACGGCCAGAAGGAGGTTGAGCTTGTAGAACAACAGATAATCAGCCTTCCTCGCTTCGCCCCGCTTGACGATCTTGCCACGAACGATGACGCGCCCCTTGGTGAAATAGGCTTCCTCGCGGACCTGTTTCATCACGTCCCATTTTTCGCCATTCGCACCGAGTATCGCAGGCGTGATGAACTTCGTGCGGATGTCCGCCTCTGTGAGAGTCTTCTTGTTCATCGGTTGCGCGATTCTTTCATCATTTTCGAAACCTGAACCCTGAACCCTCTGCTTGCAAAACCTCCGGTTTTGCAAGCGCCTCGGCTCACAAGTTCCGCGTGATCTCGGTCAGCAACGCGCTTTTTTCAGCATCCGGAAGCGAGGACTGCTGCAGGATCCCGGCGATTCCGTTGGGATCGAAGCGGTCGCTATCGAGCTGCCGCTTGAGTTGTACTCCCAGCGGGGTCTGGCCGGACGCGTTCAGCAGCCCCATGGCGGTTGCGGCGATGACCCGCACCTGCGCGAGGCCCGGCTTCATGTCCGCAAGCCAGGAGATGTCGGGGAATTGCCCCTGAAGGGCCTGACTATAGGCGACGTTGCTGAGGAAGTAGGCCTGCGCGGCCGAATTGGCCGGCATCGCCCGGCCCCACTCCACGGCGGAGGTATAGTCCCTAGAGCCAAAAGAAACGCCCAGACCCTTGGCCGCGTGTACCATCTGCTCGAACAACTCCGGATCGGTGATGGCGCTCATGCGGCCGCTGGCGGCGTAGCGGCTCAGCACGGCGGCGGCGTCCTCGATTCGGTTCCCGGACAGCATGTGGATCGCCTGGACGATGGCTCGATCATAGGAAGCAGCATCCAGTCCGGCGTGATTCAGCCAGGAAAAAGCCGATGCCAGTATCCGTTGACGCGCGGCTTCGTCCAGCGGTTCCCCGCTCTCCCCGCGGGTGATCGCGCTGATGGCTTGAAGCGCAAGCGGCCAGCCGAAGTCGGGCGCAAACGGGGTCGAGGATGTCAGATAGGCGAGAGCCTCCTCCGGTCGAAGGCTCACCCATTGCTGAAAAAGGACATCGAGAAAAGATTGCCGCCCTGCCTCCTCGGGCAGTCGCTGCGCCGCCTGGACAGCCGCTTGCGGATCCTGACGGGACCAGACCGGGAACAGCATTTGACCCGCTTGTGCCTGCTGATCGAGTGGCAGCGACAGGAGATACGTCATCGCCTGCTGAAAATCCTTTTTCTCCACCAACGTCCGCAGGGTTTCGGACCAATGACCGGCGACGCGCGCGTCCCCGCGGCGAGGCGGTTCCACGGGGGGCGTTACGGGCGGCGGGCGCGGGGCCGGTGCGGCGGGTGGCGTGGCCGGCTCCGCTGCCGCGACCGCGACCGGCTTCGGCGTGACCGGAGGCGCGGGCCGTGACACCGCCGGTCTGATCGCGGGAAGCGGCGGTACCGGGGGAAGGACTTCAGGTGGCCCACCCGTCGCAGAAACGCGCAAACTCCGCGCACCGATGGCGTCGAACAGAAAGGCGGAAAGAAGGGGCAGCAGAAGCAGCAAGACGCCCACTCCGATGTAGGTGATGACGGCGCGTATCGACTTCAATCTCATAAAAAATCTCGTTTTCTCAGGGTTTGGCGAGCAACAACGCGGTGCGGCAGGGGAGGTAGACCCTCAACAGAAATACGCATTCAGACTCGCGCGTTTCGGTGAGCAGCGGATACGCTTGATCCGCCGTGATACGCCCCTGGCCGCCAAAGCGCAGCTCGTCGCTGTTCAGAATGCCGCGGTATTTTCCGGGGGGCACCCGTACCGGATAGTCGCTCACGGAGCATGAGCTGTGAAAATTAAACAGAAACATCAGCGGACCGCGCTCTAGGACCAGCACCTTGTCGGATTCGGAGAGGTGCAGGAGGCGCGGCACGGTGTCGTCCAGCACACCGGCAGCCGTGACCAGGCGGAGCATCTCGCGGTCGAAATCGCCCAGACAGGAGAAGAGCAGCGCCGGATCGTCGCGCAGGTGCCATTGACGCCGGGCGTACAGATACGAATTGCCGTTGCCCTCGCGCGGGAAGTCAATCCATTCCGGATGGCCGAATTCGTTGCCCATGAAATTGAGATACCCCGCGCCGGCCGTCGCCAGCGTCGCCAGCCGGGCGAGCTTGTGCAGCGCCACACCCCGGTCCGCAGCCACGCTTGACGCCTCGCGGGCCATGCTGTCGTACATCGCCGCATCCATCAGTTGGAACAGCAGCGTCTTGCCGCCGACCAGCGCCTGGTCGTGACTTTCGACGTAGTTCACCGTCCGCTCGTCGGGACGGCGGTTGGTCAGTTCGTGCCACAGGTAGCCGACGCTCCAATCCTCGTCCCGCACGTCCCGCGCCAGCTTGAACCAGCACTCCGGAACGCCCATGGCCATGCGGTAGTCGAACCCGGCGCCGCCCTCCGCGATCGGCGCCGCCAATCCCGGCATCCCGCTCACATCCTCGGCGATCGTGAGCGCATCGGGCCTCACCTCGTGAATCAGCCGGTTGGCCAGGTTGCAGTACAGCCAGGCGTCCTCGTCGACACCCGCGTCAAAATACTGCCCGTAGTCGGTGAAATCCACGCCGAGTCCGTGGTGCATGTAGAGCAGGCTCGTGATGCCGTCAAAGCGGAATCCGTCGAAATGGAACTCGTCGAGCCAATAGCGGCAGTTGGAGAGGAGGAAGTGCAGCACGTCTGTCTTGCCGTAATCGAAGCATCGCGAATCCCACGCATCGTGCCAGCCGCGCAGGCCGGCATGGAAATACTGGCTCGTCGTTCCGTCAAAGCGCGACAGCCCCTCCCGCTCGTTCTTCACCGCGTGCGAATGGACCAGATCCATGACCACCGCCACCCCTGCGCCGTGAGCATCGTCAATCAGCGCCTTGAGATCTTCCGGCGTCCCGAAGCGCGAACTGGAGGCGAAGAAACTCGACACCTGGTAGCCGAACGAGGCGTAATAGGGGTGTTCCATCACCGCCATGAGTTGGATCGTGTTGTATCCCGCATCGATGATCTTCGGCAACACGTTCCGGCGGAAGGCGTCAGTCGTTCCGACCCCGCATGTTTCCTGCGCCATGCCGATGTGCGCCTCGTAGATCAGGGGCGCCCGCCGGGGGACGCGAAAGGCATGCCGCCACCGGTAGGGTTGCGGGGGGTCCCAAACTTGGGCCGTGAAGACATCACTCGCCGGATCCTGCACCACCCGGCGCGCGTAGGCGGGTATTCGTTCGCCGTGGCCGCCTTCCCAGGCCACCTCCAGCCGGTAGAACTGACCATGGCGTATGGCGTCGGACGGCAGCCGCACTTCCCATACATCCCGCCCCGGCAACCGCGTCAACCGGAATGGATCGCACGTTTTCCATCCCGAAAAATCACCCACCAGCCACAGCCCACTGGCACGGGGCGCCCATTCGCGAAACAGCCAGCCGCCACCGGGCACGCGGTGCAGCCCGTAATATTCGTGTGCGCAGGCGAATTCGGCGAGCGACCCCGGCTTTTCGGCCAGCAGCCGGGTCCGTTCGGTTGCCGCTTCAGCCCGCCGCCGGATCACGTCGCGATAGGGCGTCAACCAAGGATCATCCAGCAGATGAGCGCGTGTCGGTTGTTGCATCAGGACTGCTCCGATCCCCCGTTTCGGTACTTGTCAGAACTGCACCAGCGGGCGGTGCAGCATTTGCTCATAAATGTCGATGTAGTGCTTGGCGCAGACGGCGTGGTTGAATCGCGACAACCCCTCCCGCATGATCCGGGCCGTTTGGGATTGGCGCACCTTGTCCGGCAGCGCATGAAACGCCATCGCCTCGTCCATCGCCCATTCGAGTCCGGCGCTGTCATAGATCTTAAACGCAAAGCCGTTCCCGTGGTTGGCCGCCACATCGAGGGCCGAAACCGTGTCGTGCAATCCGCCGGTGTCGTGTACGACCGGAAGGGTGCCGTAAAGCACCCCGGTCATCTGCGGCAGGCCGCACGGCTCGAAGAGCGAGGGCATCAACACAAAATCAGAGGCCGCCATGGCCAGCCGCGACAGATCCTCGTTGAAGTCGCAGACCGCCACCCGGTCATACAGGTTGTGCATCCGCACAATGTCCCGAAAATGGCACTGATAGACGCCGTTGGCCACGATCGCGACCTGCATCCCCCGCTTGGCGTGCTTCGCCACCATCCGGTGCAGGATCGCCGTTAGCAGTTGCGGACCCTTCTGAATCGGGTCAAGCCGTGACGGCCACAAAAAGATCGGCGCATCCGGGTTGGCCGCCAGTCCCACTTTCTTCTGAAAGAGCGCCTTGTTGGCCTGTTTTCCGCACGCATGGTTCTCCGGCGTGTACGTGCGGACCAGTGCCGGGTCGGTTGCCGGGTTGTACGACGCATCGGGCGCATTGAGAATGCCGACCGCACAGCCCGAGTTCCGCTTGTTGATCAGCTCCTGCCGAAGCGAAGCCGGAACAAAGTCAAACCAGCCGCGGCAGAGTTCTTCGAGAAACGTCGGGCTGACCGTGTTAATGAAATGTGCGGCGAACGCGCCGCTCGACAGCATGTCCACCGGGTTGCTATCGCGCGTTTCCTCGTAATTGCGCGGCACGCGGGTGTAGTAGAGATACGGCCAGAACTCGGCGGTGTCGATCCCCATGTCCTCGGCCTGTGACAACCGCACATGATGGGTATGGATGTTGTGGATCGTGAACAGGCAGGGGATGCCCAGTCGGCGTGCGGCGGCGGGGATCAGCCCCGTCATCCAGTCATTGCAGTGGATCAGATCCGGGGCGACCGTGGGGATAATGTTGTTGATCACCTCGCGCTGGAAGGCGAGCGCGAGCCGCGGGTTCTCGTTCTGATAATTGCTGTAAACCGCGTCCCGGTAGTAGAAGCAGCGATCTTCGGCCAGATGAATGCGGCTGTTGGGGAGGCGGCTCTTGTACACCCGCAGCTCGTCGCTGATGAGGCGCGCCGAATCGACATGGAACATTCGCCGGTAATGCGGCAGCGCCACATGCACATCGGCCCCGGAAGCGAACAGCTCGGCGACGAGCGAGGCCGAGACGTCGGCCAGTCCACCCGCCTTGGCGTTCATCTGATTAGCCATGTTTCCCATGCCCGCGGGCAGATAGGTGATCTCGGGGGTCACCACCAAGATGCGCGGCTTCCGCACTTTGCCACCCGCTGCCTGTTTGCTCCGAACCGCCATTCAAGTCCTCCTCGCGTTAAAGCACAACCTCACTCCGCCTTTACGGCCGGGTCTGCTGCCGGAACCGCCTGCTCGAGCTTCCGCTTGTTCGCTGCGCGAATCGCCGCTATCTTTTCCTGTAAAATCCGCAGCTTCGCCTGATCCGCCTCGAGGGCCTGGACCGCCTGAGCCACATTGGGATGCGTCCGAACCAGATCCCGCAAGGCCTGCTGGGCCTCCCGCAGACGCTTCAAGGTGTCGACTTGCTCGGAGTCCGTTCCCCCGCCGCTCCAGTTCAGGGTCAGCGCGTCCACCTTTCTGCGCGCGGCCGCGATCTCGGGCGAGGTGATCGCCGGATCCGACACTTTCCGCTCGATCGCCTCCCGCTGGGACCGAATGTCCTGCCCCAGCTCCAGCGCCTCCGCAAACACATTCGCTCCGCCAGCCAATGGGGCCGAGTCGGCGGCGGCCGCCAGCCGGGCCCCGAACACGAGCGCCACGATCCCACCGATCCGCATGATCCCGGTTCGACGCATGCACACCTCCGTCCGCCGCAACATCCGCAATTTTTCTACTTCAAATAACATACCGAGTATGGCGGAAATCGCTGCATCTCTCAACTAAAAAAACGGTCTTGCCCGAAGCCCCTCTTATCTGTATCATCTTTACCCGTGTCTACGCATCCCGGATTGTCCCCTACAGACGGGGGTGGACGGCTCGCGGGCACACAGGAGACGCACACATGATCGTTACCACTAAGAAGCTCTTTGAACACGCCTACGGCCAATACGCCATCGGCGCCTACAACATCAACAATCTCGAACAAACCATGGGGCTGTTCAAGGGAAATCTGCAGAGCAAGGCGCCCTTTATCGTCCAGCTCTCCAAGGGTGCGCGTTCGTACACGCACAAGAAGATGCTCGAATCGATGATGAAGACCGCCGATGAAATCTTTCCCGAATCCGTCTTCGCCATCCATCTGGATCATGGCGACGAGGAAACCTGCATGGATTGCATCAACTCCGGCGTCTATTCGTCGGTGATGATCGACGC
>JBIJDW010000128.1:0-8280 GCA_044343885.1 Kiritimatiellia bacterium | reverse complement strand
CCCCGCTTCAACGAATAGGACACAGATTCCCTGAGACGCCGTAACCGATTGCCTCCCAATCCTTACAGCCTCACAGTCTCACAGCCTCACAGTCTCACAGTCTTCTGCCCTTTTTAGGATCGCGGGCTTGCCTCATTTCACAGGAACACGGGCGAGGTGCAGTGTAGCGCGACAGGATGTGACGTGTAAACATGAGATTGAACACGGTGGAATCGGCTGGGCGACCTCGATGCCATGATAGTGGGCGCATTTGATCTCGGAGGAGATCAGGAATGGTTGCGGTTGCTTACCGAACATCTGCTGATGACTATCGGAATGTGGGCGCTGATGATGGCCCAGGGCGGCACTTGAAGGGAACAAATTCCTTGCGCTGCAAGAGGTTAGACACAGATTCACTGTCCCCGAGAGCCGATCCGGCACGCGATTCTGGACATCACACAATCAAGGGAAGACGACAACAGGAAGAAACGCACGGAGTATGGCTACATCGCTGTTTCGGTTGCGATCTACATAATCTCTTACTGCCTGGAAAAGCGATGATCGTCGACAAGCGATTGAGCACCTTTTTGGCGCCCTTTCCGGAAAAAAGCGAGGGTAAAAAAGGTCGGGCGGAGGAGGCGGGCGGCGGGAGCTTGACTATGTATGGGGCTTCAGGGTACGCTTTGCCCCGTAGGCATCGTACGTCGGTTCACCCTCGAACCGGTGTATTGCGTATGGGCGCCTATTCGTTGTGCCAGGAGATCAAGATGAAGATCGGAAGACTGTACGACGGATTCAAGTACCTGGTGATCGGGTTTCTCTGTTTGCTCATCGCGGGCTTTCTCTATGCCTCGCTCCGCGAGGTGGGTGCGGAACGTCAGATAGAAGACTCCCTTGAGGCGGTTCCAAACTACAACTACGTCCCGGACATCAAGGCGCTGAAAACCGAAGGCCGGTTGAGTGAGGCGCTGGAAATGGCACGTTTTGTCACACGACATGCCGACATGCCCGGACAGGAGGATGCGAAGGCACTCGAAAAAGAACTTGAAAAGGAATTGACCTCGCTGTGGGGCCGCGCCAAACGTGTCACGAGCGGCTTCGTCAAAGGGTCAGGAAACTCAATCGAAGAACTCTCCGGCGGGATCGCGTCGGACATGATCATCTGGGGCGACGTCCGCGATCTGTTCAAGCAGGGCTGCTACAAGATTACAGGAAAGGAGACTGACCCGGTCATTGCTTCTCTGGCAGGTATCGGACTGCTTACTGAAGCGGTCGATGTGGCGGACTGGGCTCCGGCAGTTCTCAAAGCATTCCGAAAGATTGGCGCACTGTCACGGAAGTTCGCTGATTTTGTGATTACGGCGGCCAAGAAGTCTGTCAAGGGCCGCAAACTGGATGGCACGCTGAAGACAGCCTTTGCGAACATCCGCCAACTCGCCGACAAGATGGGGCTCGCACGGACTGCGGCGGTCTTCAAGCACGTAGATGATCCGGCCGATCTTGCTGCCATAGCGGCAGTGGCCCAGAAGAACGTCGATGCGGCCTACTTCACCGTCAAGAACGGCGGGGCCGATGGCGTAGGAATCATCAAGCGCCTTGGCGATACGGACGTGGGTGTCACAAGCATGGCGCAAGCGGCGAAGAAAGGCCCAGCAGGCATACAATGGCTCAAACGGGGCGGAGCTGGTCATAAGTATGTTGTCAGAACTCGTTTTGGCGCAAGACTCCTCAAGAATCTCCGGCTGCACCGCCCCCAACAACTCATCACTGAGCTCGCGAAAAAGTACCCTGGACTCAAGAAGGTCCTGTGGGCGGGCACCATTCTAACACTTCTCGGTGCGTGCTTTTCGTTTGTCGAATCAGGACGGAAGCTCTACGGACTCAGAAAAGGCAGATCGACTCCCGACAAGACGGAAGCGAAGGCATAACCATCGGGTCACGCGACGGCGTACCCGCCGCGCGTGACCCGTGACCGTTCGCCAGCCTGCCCCGCCCGAAGCCGCCTCAGTCGAACGACTTGCTGTACGCCGCAATCATTCGGTCCCAGAGCGCCTCAGCTTCGGCGTCGATCTCGATCCGTCCCGGCACTGCCTCGAACCATGCCATGGATCTGCGCACGCCCTCGGCCCAGGTTACTTGTGCATTGAAACCAGGCACGAACCGCTTGATCTTGCTATTGTCAAATACCTAGGACTTGCCCCAGCTGTTGATGGCCAATGGGATTAGGCGGGCGCCGTAGGTGAGTGAGGGGCGCACGGTTGTGAATGGGAATCCGTTGGCCCGGTACTCGGCCATCAGTCTCTCTTCGCATGCGATCTTGTTACGTGAGTACTCCCAGTAGGGATTGGCGAGCGGGGTTGATTCGGTGATGAGATAGGAGGTGGCTGGTTTCTGATAGACAGAGGCCGAACTGATGAAGATGTACTGGGCTGTCCGACCGGCGAAGAGGGCAATGTCGCGCTCGATTTCTGTGGGCGTGAAGGCAATCCAGTTCACCACTGCGTCATAGGTGGTCTTGCCCAGGGCAGAGCGAACTGCGGCCGCGTCGTTGATGTCAGCGGTTACTGTCTTTGCGTCCGGTATCGATACGCCGCGTTTACCGCGGTTGAGGAGGTGCAGGTCCATGCCCTGGGAAATGGCCAGGCGGCTGACCGATTCGCTGATGTTGCCAGTGCCACCGATGAACAGAACTATCATACGATTGATAAGAAATCGCTTTTCGGCACCCCCCGGTCGGCCTCGGCCCACACGGGCCGAAATCATGCCGGAACCCGGCTGACGCAACGATTGCATGCGGAGAGTGTGGCAAAAGTGAGAATCCAAGTCAAGTCCACCACCAAACAGTGGCTGAAGGGGTATTCCCTGGCCGCCCAAAAACCGCCGGGTCGCGTTCTGGAAGCCGGAATGAGACAGACCGGGCCGGCTGCGATGGATCATCTGTTCGCGTAAATCTGGGCCGGATCGGTGTCGTAGCCCATCTTTGCCCTTCGGGGCCGGGATGCGGCGGGGCGTGTTTTCGGAAATGGCGTTGTTGAAAAATAACCTCTAGTAGGAGGTGCAAAATGGTAATCGAGTATACGCCGCATGCGGCGCAGATGGAGATACACAGGGCGCGGGGGTTTCGGTTCCGGACGGTGTGCACGGGACGCGGAGGGGTACCGGATCACGGCGCAGAGCAAGCGGGAACTGGTGCAGGGGCTGATGATGGCGGTCGAGCAGCGGCGGGTGACGTGGCCGGCGGCCAGTATTCAGGAGACAGGAGTCAGAAGTCAGAAGTCAGAAGGGGAGAGATGATCGCGCGCAGAGGCGCGGGGGCGCAGAGGCAAATCGCGAAGCGCGGGACGGTGTGCTGCCAACTGCCAAGGGCACACTGCCGACTGGACCCTGGGAGGTGCTGACGGCTGAGATGCGGCGGTATGAGTATGCGGCGGGGCCGTCGGGCCAGGTGACGTATTCGGCACCCTCGGGCTACCACGATGACTGCGTGATGGCGCTGGCGCTGGCGGTGTGGGGGTGCCGCGCGGCCGGGGTCGAGCCGGGACGGATGATAAGGATGCCGGAGCTGGCGCGGGGGTGGGGAAGACGCGGGAACGGGGCGGTGCTGGGGATGGTGTGAGGGAATGGCGTTGGGGCGGGGCTGGGGCTGGGGCTGGTGTGAGGGCCGACGCTTTTGCGGCGCGGATCGGGCCGGAAAGCCGGCGCGTGATAACGGGCCGTCTGCGGCGTCAGCGGGGGCGGCGCAGACGGAGAGTCTGGCGCCGCCCCCTCTTCCTTGCAGCCGACCCGTTCTGACGCGCCATTTTCCGGTTGATCCCGATCCGCGTCGCGGTGCCACCCGGCTACCGCCGGGGCGCTGGCGCGGGGGGATAGGCCCTGTGGCGCATTCGCTATTCGCGAATAGCGTATGGGGTTGAGGATTACGCTACGGCAACATGCACGCTCGGAACGAACCCCAGATCGTCGCGAATTGCGGAGACGATCTTCGCCAGTGTGCGCCCGTGGGGTTACCCCGGATCGAGAGTGTGCGGTGCAAAGCCTTCTCGTCGAAGTCGGTTTGCCGCGTTGTTGAAACTTTGCCTGTAGCAGGCGGCGTTGCTGTCGAGCCAGTGGGATGTGCGGCCGGAACGAGAGCCAACGGACCCGGTGCTGGCGCGGGAGCAGGCGGCGTTCCTGCGCGACGAGTACGACAAGGTCGGCAACCTGCGGGAGTGCGTGGCGTTTCTTTCTACGGCGACGTTCCGGGGCTACGCGCACGCGGAGAAGCATTACGACGGCAAGGGCGGGGTGATGCGACTGGAACCGGTGGAACAGTGGTTCTGGTGCCGGGAGGGGATGTTCGGGGAGTGGACGTACAACCGCAGAGAAGGGTGTTTTCCAGGGGACACCCCCCAAAAAAACCGATAAAATGGACTGTAGTAAAACTGTAGAGGCGCTTGCAAAACCTCCTTCGTCGGTTCTGCAAGCGCAGTATTCAGAAGCCAGAATTCAGTATTCAGAATTGGAACCCTCTCACGGGCAACGTGTACTATTATTCTGACTCCTGTCTTCTGTATTCTGACTTCTCTCTTGCAAACACCCCAGAGGGGTTTTGCAAGAGCCTCTGTAGTAAAAAATGACGCGAAAGAGGGTAATCCGGAGGGAAAGCAGAAACCGTGAGCGAAACGACGAAACAGGCGAAATATGATAAAAAGCCCAATAAATCAGCGTATTTTTTGGGGCGCTTGCAAAACCTCCTTCGTCGGTTCTGCAAGCGCAGTATTCAGAAGCCAGTATTCAGTATTCAGAATTGTAACCCTCTCATGGGCAACGTGTCCTATTATTCTGACTCCTGTCTTCTGAATTCTGACTTCTCTCTTGCAAACACCCCAGAGGGGTTTTGCAAGAGCCTCTTTTGAGAAAAAATATGGTGGCAAGGGCCGGGGTCGAACCGGCGACACGCGGATTTTCAGTCCGCTGCTCTACCAACTGAGCTACCTCGCCACATCTGGGGACGTGAAGAGCGGATACAATAGCGAAGGACGTGGTGAAAGTCAACGGTGTTTTTCGTGATTTTTTTGTCGGAATGTGAATTGCTGTTTCCGTGCGGGGCGTTTTGGCGTATCCTGTGGCCCGTCTGCAATGTCTGACTTTCTCCATACGCTTCCCGACCTCCCGGTTCGCGCGGTGATCCCCGAGATCGCCGCCGCGCTGGCGCGCAACTGCCCGGTTGTCTTGCAGGCGCCGCCGGGATCGGGCAAGACATCGCTCGTCCCGCCAGCCTTGATGGATGCGCCCTGGCTGGACGACCGTCGGATTGTTCTCCTCGAACCCCGTCGTCTCGCCGCCCGCGCCGCCGCCCGTCACATGGCGCGGCTGCTGGGCGAGGCGGTGGGTGAGCGGATCGGCTATCACATCCGGCTCGAACGGCGCGTGTCCGCGGCGACCCGCGTCGAAATCCTGACCGAAGGACTTCTCGTGCAGCGTCTGCTGCATGATCCTGAACTCGCGGACGTTGGGCTGGTGATCTTCGACGAGTTTCACGAACGCGCGCTCGTCGCCGATCAGGCGCTGGCTCTTGCGCTCGATGTGCGCCGCGCGCTGCGTCCGGATCTGCGCATCTTGGTGATGTCGGCGACGTTGGACGCGGCGGCGGTCGCCGGCTGGCTCGCCGAACCCGGCGCGCCCGCCGACCGTCAGCCACGCGTCGTCACCGCCACGGCCCGCGTCTGGCCGGTGGAGACCCGCCTGCTGGCCCGTCTTTCATCCTCGCCGGTTGCGCGTCAGGCCGCCGATGCCGTGCTCCGCGCCCTGGCCGATGAGAGCGGGTCGATCCTGGTCTTTCTGCCCGGCGAGGGCGAGATTCGCCGCACCGCCGAATTCCTTCGTGAGGCCCGCCTGCCTACGGGCGCCGAGGTTCAGCCGCTCTACGCCGCGCTCACGCGTGAGGCGCAGGAGCGGGCGGTCGGGCCGCCGCCGCCGGGTGTTCGCAAGATCGTCCTCGCCACTTCCATTGCCGAGTCGAGTCTGACGATCGAGGGCATCCGCGTGGTGATTGACGGGGGTTGGATGCGGGTGCCGCGTTTCTCGCCGCGCAACGGCATGTCGCGTCTCGAGACCCTCCGCGTGTCCCGCGACCGGGCCGATCAGCGGCGGGGGCGCGCGGGGCGTCTCGGACCGGGCATCTGCTACCGTCTCTGGGATGAGGCCGAGGACCGCGCACTCGCCCCCGAGGCGCTGCCCGAGATTCTCGACGCCGATCTCGCCCCGCTGGTCCTGCAGTGCGCCGACTGGGGCGCCGCCGGTCGCGAGGATTTGCCCTGGCCGACGCCGCCACCCGAAGCTGCGTGGCGCCAGGCGGTCGCCTTGCTGACCGATCTGGGCGCGCTGGAAGCGGTAGGGGACACGGCCGCCGGAAAGACCGACGCGCCCATCCGGATCACGCCGCGCGGCCGCCGTCTCGCTGCTTTGCCCATCCATCCGCGCCTCGCCGACATGATTCTTCGCGGCGAAGCCGAGGGGTGTGCGCATCAGGCCTGCCTCTTGGCTGCGGCCGTTTCGGAGCTGGGAGGGGAATCGGCTTTGCGCCGCGAGACCGACGCCCGTGTGGTGCTGGATCGCATCGAGTCCAGCGACCCCGCCGCCGCAGGCTTTGCCGACCGCGTTCACACGCTGGCCCGGAACTGGTCGCGTCGTTACGCCGGGGATGTCTGCCGGATGGACGTCGGACGCCTCCTCGCATGGGCCTTTCCCGACCGGATCGCCCGGCGCCGCTCGCCCGACGGTCGCTACCTCCTGGCCTCGGGCCGCGGTGCCGTGATCGATGGCGCCGACCCGCTCGCCCGGTATGACTGGCTGGTTGCGGCCGAGCTTACCGACGATGTGGCGGACGCCCGCATCCGGCTCGCCGCGCCCTACGATCGCGCGTTGTTGGAGGCCGACTTCGCCGACCGGATCGTCTCCGCCCCGGTGGTCGCCTGGGATCGTCAGGCCGAGGCGGTCACGGCGGTCAGACGAATCCGGTTTGGCGCCATCGTCCTGCGAGATTCCGGGCTGGCCGCGCCCGATGCCGATGCGGTCCGGCAGGCGCTTTTCGAGGGGATCCGTCACACGGGACTGGACCGCCTTCCCTGGACTCCGGCGGCGAACGAGCTGCGCGCCCGGGTCGCGTGTTTGCGCCGCGCCCGACCCGAGGAGGGCTGGCCGGATTTCTCCGATGCGGCGCTTGCCGAAACCCTCGCCGACTGGCTCGGGCCGTGTGCCGACGGGCTGGTCCGGTGGAGCCAGGTGGAACGTCTGGACCTCCACGCAGCGTTGGCCGCGCGTCTCGGCGCCCTGCGCCGCCTGCTCGACACGCTGGCACCGATACATTTCACGGTGCCCAGCGGCTCCCACATCCGCATCCGCTACGATCTCGGCGAGACGCCGGTGATTGCGGTTCGCATCCAGGAGGTGTTTGGCCTGACCGTCACGCCGCGTGTCGCTGGCGGCCGTGTCGCCGTGTTGATGCATCTGCTTTCGCCGTCGCAGCGTCCGGTACAGATCACCGCCGACCTCGAAAGCTTTTGGAACACCGGTTACACGCTCGTCCGCAAAGAACTGCGCGGCCGCTATCCGAAGCACGCCTGGCCTGAGGATCCCCGCGAAGCCGTCGCCACTCAAAGAAGAAAAGCAAAAAGCTAACCGATTACAACTCCTTGTAGACACGACCTTGCCGTTAAGATTATGATGTTACCTGCAACACGGCATTTTGATTCTGAACGGAGGGTGATGAAAATTCGGCATGAAGTGATTCCTTTTCTAGCCATTGCGGGGTTGATCGCAGTGGGCGTCTGGCTTTTGTTGCGGGTTTTGGTGCCCGATGTTCCGGCCCTGGCGCCATCTACAGCTTTACTGCTGCTGCTCGTGCTCGATGGCTATCTGTTCTGGTTCTTTCGAAATCCCACGCGCGTTCCACCGGCCGATCCGGATGCCATCCTGGCCGGAGCCGACGGAGTTGTAGCTCGGATTACGACGTTTTCACCAGACCGGTTCAACGCCATCCGCATGCTGGCCGGTTTGAAGCCGGAGGACACGGCACGGTTTCAAAAGCAAGACGTTCTTCGCATCAGCATCTTTCTCAGCTTGATGAATGTGCATGTCAACCGCGTGCCCATTGCGGGACGTTCGCGCTTTCTTGGCTATTTTCCAGGGAAACATGTTTTTACGTTCAAGGAAAAATCGTCCGATGTGAACCAACACAATTCGATCCTGATTGAGAATGCACGCACTTGCTGCCTGGTGAATCAGATCGTCGGCCCCGTGTGCCGCCGGGTCATCTATTGG
>JBIJDW010000127.1:0-8287 GCA_044343885.1 Kiritimatiellia bacterium | reverse complement strand
GCCGCGCGGGCCGACTGGCAGCGGCCAAAGCTATCGAGCAGGTCGAGCTGGAAGGCGGGATCGAGCAGCGACTGGTGGTCATTCGGGCCGTGAATGTCCACCAGCAGGGATCCGACACGCCGGATCGTCTGGAGCGTGACCGCGGCATCGTTGAGCAGGCAGCGGCCCGCGCCAGCAGCGGCGACCGTGCGGCGAATGATCAACTGTCCGTCCTCGCAGGGGGGGATGCCGGACTCGGCGAGCACGGCATTCACAGCGGCGGGGGCGGCCAGGGCAAAAACCGCCTCGACCTGGGCCTCGGCGGCGCCGCTGCGCACCAGCGATTTGTCCGCGCGCCCGCCCAGCACGAGATCGAGCGCGCCCATCAGGATGGACTTGCCTGCGCCGGTTTCGCCGGTGATGATGTTGAGTCCGACCCCGGGAAGCATGGAGGCCTCCTCGACAATCGCCAGATTTTGGACGCGAAGCAGGTTCAACATGGCAGACCTCGGATGCTTGTGTTATTCCATAAACTTGCCCGTGTGACGGAACGTGACCGCCATGGCGGTGAGGAGCGAGGCCAGATCCATCAAGCGCTCCTCCTGTTTATCCATTCGCACCCGCAACCCGAGCGAACGGGCGCGATCCACAACCTTGTCGAGCAGCATGCGGACATCATCCGGCGTCATCGCCGACCAGTCGGCGACACGGGTGATGAGCATGCGGCGGCGGCTGGTGATAAAGGAGGCCGCCTCGACGGCGGGGACGGGGGCGCGAAATTGCGGAAAAACGCGCTTGAGTTTGTCGTCGAGGTAGCCTTGGGCCTTGGAGCGGTAACGTTCCGCGCGCTGCCCGTAGTGCTCGGCGACGGTCATCGCCAGCGTCTCGACCGGCTGCATCAGTTCGCCGCCGGTCACTGCGGGAATGCGCGTGCGCAGACGGCGCATGGCCCGGTCCACATACTCGAGCTTGCGCAGGGCGGGCCAGTTGGCATAGCGTCTGCGCCAGCCCGATTTCGGCGTCAGCCAGACGGCAAAGGTTTCGGCGAAATCCTCGTCTGGATGCTTCTGGGCGTAAGTCGTCCGCCGCGCCTGGCCGTGCGCCAGATGGCGAACGAAGCGGCGGGTAAAGGGATCGGTGTCGAACGTGTCGCGGTAGGGTTCGGCGAACCGTCCAAACAATTCGCCCCACTCCGGCTCCTCCCAGAGGCGGTAGGCGTAGTTCACCGCATGGCCGGCTTCGTGGCGCAGGAGCATCATCAGCGTCTGTTCATCCTCGATCTCACCGGTTTGCTCCTCCTCAATCCGCATCAGGCGCTTGTCGGCCATGTAAAACGGGATGCCAATCACCGGAACCCGGTTAGGGCAGCCCCATCCATCGGTGAGGTAGAAGGCGGGCACAAAACCGATCTTGCGATCATGAAACTCCTTCTGCAGCCGGTTCAGCGCAGGCAGAATCGGCGATCGGGAGAGACGCAGATTGAGGTCGCAGAGACGGGTATTCAACAGTTCGTAACGAACCGTTTCCCACGCGTGTATCAGCGAACGAAGACGAACGGCAGCACTCATAGCGGTTTTCCGGCCGGGCAACGGGGTTCAGGGTTCAGGAGCACCAGGGCGAAATCCGATCCGGCATCGGTTTTGATTGTCGCACGTCCGGCCCCTTTCGTCGAGTCTAGACGATAAACGCTTGCCTAAACGGCCTCTTTGCCGCCACAATGGGGTCTGAATGAGCACACCCCTCGAACAGATACGCCAGCAGATCGCCCGGCAGGATGCCGAGGTTGTGAGCCGTCTTGCGCAACGGGCGGTCTGTGGCGTGGCGCCCGCCGGTTTTTATCCCGTCGGATGGAGCGTTCCCATCTTTCGCCGCCTGGCGAAGGAGGCGGCGTTTCCGCCAGCGCTCGAATCCTTCCAGCCCCGGATCGAAGCCGGCTTCACCCGCTCCGTCCTGCCGATCCTGATTCCCGACGCTACGGTCGGGGCCACGGCCGAGGTGGACGACACGCGGCGCGCTGCGGACGCCGACGCCATCACCGCCATCGCCATCCGGCTCGGTCTCTCGCTGCAGGTCGCGGCGTGCAAGTTCGCCGGACGCGACACCCGGCTCCGGGCCGCCGCAGAGGCAGGCGACGCGGCCGGAATCGAGGCGCTGATCACCTTTCCGTCGGTCGAACAGCTCGTTCTGCTGCGTGTCCGCTCCTGTGCCGCAGAACACATTCGCGCCTGCAACCTGCCGTCCCCCCTCGCCGACCGTCTGCCCGCCGCGATGGACGCTATCTACAGCGACTGGCTCATTCCCCTGTCACGCGCCATACAGGCCACCTGGCTCATCCAGGCCGCAACACGAGAACCTTGATAGTCCTGTTTCCCACACCCCCCCCCCATGCGTTTTTTCCTCTACAACATCCGATATGGAACCGGGCGCCGCGAGAACCGCGCCTGGATGGATTTGTTGCGCAAAACGGTTAATCATCTACCGCGGATCACCGAGCTGATCCGCGGGCACAATCCCGACGTGATCGGTCTGGTCGAGGTCGACACCGGTTCATACCGCAGCCGGGGCGTCAACCAGGCCGAGGCGATCGCCGAGGATCTGGGTAGCTATTTTCATCGTTGTGAGGTGAAATACACCAAGGGCGGGCTGTTCGATCATCTGCCGGTTTTGGACAAACAGGCCAACGCCATCCTCACGCGCGGCGAGATTCACCGGGAGCGGTTCCACTACCTGAACTACGGCTTCAAGCGCCTGGTCATCGAGCTGGAACTGGAGAAAATCAACCTATTTCTCGTTCATCTGTCGCTCAGCTTCGGCACCCGCCAGCGGCAGCTCACCGACCTGCACGACCTCGTCATGGCGTCGGTCAAGCCGTGCGTCGTGATGGGCGACTTCAACGCCCTTTCGGGATCCGCCGAGATGAAGCTCTTCCTCGCCGCCACCGGCCTGACCTCGGCCAATCCCAGCCACCAGCCGACCTATCCGAGCTGGCGGCCGACCCGCGAGCTGGACTTCATTTGCACCACCGCCGACATCACCCCTGTCCGCTTCGAGATTCTCGACTCGACCCTCTCCGACCACCTGCCGCTCCTCTGCGACCTGCGCATCCCGGGCGAGGCGTGAGGGTTGGCGCTTCCGGGTTTGTGTCTGAACCAACGCCCAACATACAACACACAACACACAACATCCAACGGACCGACGAGACGGCGCGGCCATCGTTCTCGTCCTCGTCGTCGTCCTCGATTTCACGATTCGACGACGAGGACGATCATGATGTCTCATTTCCGTTTTCCATCCGGCCGCAGGCCGGTGGCCCGACCGAACCCTGAACCCTCCGCTTGCACAAACCGGAGGTTTTGCAAGCGCCTCTCTCCATTCTGATCGCTTCTCACTCGCGCCAGCGTCTCCGTTGGGTGTTGGACGTTGGGTGTTGGGTGTTCATTTCGGTTTTCAGCTTGCCTTTCAGCTTTCTCCCCCCCAAATCCTCGCCTAAGGAACGCCGCCGCCGATAACCTGCGCCTACACGCGCTCCGCATCCATGGGCCAGTAGCCAGATAAGGCCGAAAACAGGCGTTTTTTCGATGGTGAGGGTGCTTTTGGACGGTCAGGAGTCGCAAACGGGCAAACCCTCTCGCCCGGCGCCGTCCTATAGAGTGCCGGTTTCATCGGTCGAGGCGCGGGGCGTTATCCGCCCCTTCCCAGAGGCGTGGCACAGGTCGCCTGTGTCGGAAGCGGGAAAAGCTCCCAGACCTTGGCGATGCGGGCGACCGTCTCGGGCGGGGCGCACAGACGCAGCCCCAGCACGCAGTTGTTGCGGTTCATCCGCCCGGCGACATGCACCAGCAGCAGGCGATACCGCTTGAAACGTGCGGTGCGTTCCTCCGGCTCGAAGCAGAGTCCCTTGATCGCGCTGGCGATGTTGTAGGACAGGAGGGCGAATCTGAACCACGCCGCGTTCACCCCGAAGCGCTGGCTGGGCATGTGGCCGCCACCCAGGGCGTTCTTGATCTCGTCATGCACGTGCTCGATGGTGCCGGCCTTCTCCCGATGCCATTCGATCAACAGGTCGCCCCGCAGGTCGCGGTTTGTGATGATCGCGTGGAAATGCCGATCCGTGCCGTCCGCGAAGAGATCGGGTTGTGCCTTCAACAGGCGAAGCCCCACATAGCGCAGAGGCCGACTCTCCTTGTGTTCGTAACGATCCGAAGGGACAAAGGCCACCTCCGCCCACTGACGCAACGTGCCATCCTTGTCCGTGTCGAAGGTCGTCCACTGCGCCTCGGGTATCCGCCGCAGCGCCGCCGCCAGTGGCACGCTCATGGCCGCGCTCACCGCGAATCCGATCACTCCGCCGGGATCCTTCGCGCGCGCCGGGTCGCTCAGCCAGCCGATGAGCCCCGCCTCGTGACAGGCTGAGTCGCCCCGGAAGAAGCGCTCCCGGACATCCCCCGGCAACGCCTCGAAGGCCGCACGCGCGCACGGCAGCGGCGCCTGGCGCGCCGGCACGTTGCCGTCGCGGAACTCGTCGGCCAGCACCAGGTCCGCCTCCGCCCACACGGCCACCATTGGCTGATAGCCTCGGCCGCCCTCGTAGTGCGCGAGCGCTGCGGACTTGTGGCTCTCGATGATCGTCGCGTCCAGGTCGACCGTCGCCACGCGCAGCCCCCGCCCGCCTGCGGCGTACCGCTCCGCAGTCCGCCGCACGCAGCCGACCTGCACCAGTTGCAGGGCCGCCAGCGGCTCGCTGCTCGGAAAGATGAAGCTCTTCTGGACCGCGCGATCCGGACGCAGTTCCTCAAGATCACGGTCATGGAAAAGCTCCAGAAACTCGCGCACCGCCGTCGCCTTGGGCGGCCGGTACCCCAAGCCCCGCTCCAGACAGGCGTCGCCGTCCAGCAGTCGCACGTCCTCAGGGCAGTCCCCGCCCACCGTCTGCAGCAGCACCAGCGCCTCGCACATCTGCGCTTCCGTGAACCCCCGACGGCGCTTGCGCAGGCTCAGATGGGTCTCGATCCAGTCCGGCAACCCCAGCGAGCGGAAGGCCCGCGAAGTCGCCAGCAACCCCGCGTGCGGACTCGTCGCTTCACGAAGCGGTCGCGTGTCCAGAACGAAGGGCGTCTTGTGCATCAACGGAAGAAGGGTTGCCATGGAAATGCAGTATAGAAAATCTATATCCCGTTAGCAAGCCTTTTCGTCTCTCTTTTAACAGGTTGCGTGCATTCGCCCGACCTTAGGCGAGGATTAGGGTCCCCATTACGCTCTTGTCCGAGTCGTTCCTGACGTGGTATCCTCTCCGGCCTATGACCGTGTCAGAATTCATGTCCAAGTGGCGCAAGGTGGAATTGAAGGAGCGCTCCGCCGCACAGGAGCATTTTCTGGACCTGTGCAACGTCTTTGACCACCCCACGCCCGCCGCCGCCGATCCGACCGGCGAGACGTTCTGCTTTGAGAAGGGCACGGTTAAGCACGGGGGCGGCGACGGCTTTGCGGACGTGTGGAAGCGCGGGTTCTTCGGCTGGGAGTACAAAGGCAAGCACAAGGACCTTGAGGCCGCCTATGACCAGCTTTTGCGCTATCGCAACGCCTTGGAGAGTCCGCCCCTGCTCGTCCTCTGCGACTTGGACCGCATCATCATCCGCACCAACTTCACCGGCACCGTCTCGGCGACCCACGAGATCCCGCTGGAGGCGCTGGCCGAACCCCGCAACATCGAAATCGTCCGGGCGGTCTTCCACAATCCCGACACCCTCCGCCCCGGCCGCACCAGCGCCGCCGTCACCCAGGACGCCGCTGCCCGGATCGGCGAAATCGCCGCCTCCATGCGAGAACGCGGGCTAGACCCTGCCGTTGTCGCCCACTTTCTCGACCGCATCGTCTTCTGCTTGTTCGCCGAGGACGCCCGCCTCCTGCCCGACATGGTGTTTTCCCGGATCGTATCGAAGTCCGGCGGCGATCCCGCCCGCTTCGGCAAGACACTCGGAATGCTGTTCGAGGCGATGGCGGCCGGGGGCGACTTCGGGCTGGAGACCATCCGCCATTTCAACGGCAACCTGTTCGACGACCCGCCTTCGCCCGGAGGCTACGGCGCGGCAAGCCGCACCGTCCCCGACCTCACCGACGACGACGTGAAACGGTTCGCCGCCGCCGCGTCCCTCGACTGGAGCGCGGTTGACCCCTCCATCTTCGGCACCCTCTTCGAGCGTGGGCTTGACCCGGCCAAGCGTTCGCAACTCGGGGCGCACTTCACTGGGCGCGAGGATATCGAACTCGTGGTTGACGCCGTGGTCATGGCCCCGCTGCGCAAGGAGTGGGCGGAAACAAAAGCGGTTATCGAGAACCTGCTGGCCACGGGCAAGAAGACGGGAGTCGGGAATCGGGAACCGGGAATCGAAATAAAGACGTCCTCCGATTCCCGACTCCCGATTGCCGGTTCCCGATTACGCAAGGCGCGCGGCGAAGCCGACAGCATCCTCCACCAGTTTCTGACCCGGCTGCGCGAAATCAAGATTCTCGACCCCGCCTGCGGCTCCGGTAACTTCCTCTATGTCGCCCTGCTCCGCCTCAAAGACCTCGAGCGCGAAGCGGCCATCACATTCACGAGCGAGCACGGCTTGAGCGCCTACCTTCCCGGCGTCGGCCCGTGGCAACTCTACGGCATCGAAGTCAACCCCTACGCCCACGACCTCGCCCAGATGACCGTCTGGATCGGCTGGCTCCAGTGGATTCGCGCCAACGGTTTTGGATTTCCCGCCGATCCCATCCTTCGCTCCCTCTCTGGCAACATCCGGCTCATGGACGCGGTGCTCGGGAGTCGGGAATCGGGAGTCGGGAGTCGGGAATCGGGAGTCGGGAATCGGGAATCGGGAATCGGAAAACCGGAGACAGCGGATGGAAAACAAGACTTACAAGGATCTGAACGTTTGGCAGGTAGCGATGGAACTGGTTGTGGAGACCTATCGATTAACCAGAATGTGGCCGGATGCCGAGCGTTACGGGTTGATCTCACAAGCCCAGCGGTCGTCGGTGTCGGTCCCGGCGAACATTGCGGAGGGTTACGGGCGGGGGCATACGGCAGAGTATCTTCACCACCTGTTCATGGCGCGGGGATCGTTACTGGAACTGGAGACGCATCTGGAAGTGGCGAAACGCCTGACCTATGTGACGCCAGAAACACTGACCAACGCGCAGACTTTGCTGGCGCGCGTCGGCATGATGCTCAACAAGTTGATACAGGCGCTCAAGGCCAAGGTCTAACCCCGATTCCCGATTCCCGACTCCCGATTCCCGGGGAGCCGGAATGGCCGACCGTGGACTTCATCATCGGCAACCCGCCGTTTCTTGGCGACAAAATGATGCGCCGCGAATTGGGCGATGCCTACGTTGACCGCCTCCGGGCGCTGTACGCTGACCGCATCCCCGGTCAGTCCGACCTCTGCTGTTACTGGTTCGAGAAGGCCCGCGCCCACATCGTCGCTGGCAAGTGCAAGCGCGCTGGCCTGCTCGCCACCCAAGGCATACGCGGCGGCGCGAACCGGGAAGTTCTGAAACGCATCAAGGACACCGGCGGCATCTTCTGGGCCGAAAGCGACCGCCCTTGGATTCTTAACGGCGCCAACGTCCACGTCAGCATGATCGGCTTCGATGATGGGGCGGAGACAACCCACATCCTTGACGGCAAGCCAGTTCTATCGATCAACGCGAACCTCTCAGCAACTGCCGACACAACACAAGCACACAGGCTTCCAGCAAACGCCTCTCTTGGTTTCATCGGGAGTTGTAAGGGTGGCCCCTTCGATATTGAGGAAGGTGAAGCTCTGCAACTACTGCATTCGGCTGGGAACCCACACAGCCGCCCGAACAGTGACGTAATTCGGCCCGTCGCCAACTCTGAAGACCTCCTCAAAACCTGCGTTCCTCGTTGGCTCATTGATTCGGCCGACCTGCCGCTGGCGGCGTTTTCCCTTTACGAAAAGCCGTCCTTGGTTGTCATAGAAAGAGTGAAGCCCAAACGAGACCTGAACCGCGATAAGTGGCTCCGAGAAAACTGGTGGCGGCCGCAACGGATGAGGCCGGAAATGCGAAATTCCGTTGCGACTTTGCCCCGATTCATGGTGACGCCAACAACGGCGAAACACCGAACCTTCATATGGCTTTCCCCTCCGATGCTTCCCGACCATCAATTGATTGTCTTTGCCCGATCCGACGACTACTTTTTCGGCGTTCTTCACTCCCGCTTTCACGAAGTGTGGGCACTGGCACAGGGGACACAACTACGCGAGAAGGAAAGTGGTTTTCGCTACACGCCGACCAC
>JBIJDW010000126.1:0-8289 GCA_044343885.1 Kiritimatiellia bacterium | reverse complement strand
CCCCCCCTCCACGACGGTATAAGTCGATCCATCCACAGGGAGAACCAGTTCGGCCACCGTTTCGGAGAATTCCTCGTCGTTCATTCGCAGTCGGAACACCTTTTCGTCGGCCAACCGCTTAATTGTGGCGACCGACGTTTCGACCGTGACCCACATGAGCGTCGGGTGAGGCTGTTTTTCATAACTTTCGATGAACTCCAACAGAACGAATCCGGTGTTAAACAGCTCGTTGCTGATGGCTTCCCCCTCGCGGACAAAGAATGACCGCCGCACACGGTCCTGCTGGGTGAATTGGCATTGGACCTTGCCGTCGGGCATTTTGCTTTGTCCGCGCAACGCCAGCGAGATGCGCTTGGCTGTCACATCTTTGACTCGCAGGAGCACATCGATGGGCGGGTGGCTTTGGGCCTCCCGCGGGTCGGTTTTGGCCAGAAACTCATCCACATTCAAGAAACCGTCGCCGTCGGCGTCGCCGGAGGCATCGCTCGCATCGAACGGATCAAAGCCGTATTGACGCTCCCAGACGTCGAACATGCCGTCGCCGTCGGTGTCGGGAACCGGACCCGCGAGTTTCGGCTGTTCTTCGTTGCAGAACGGGCATTTTTCGGCGGCATACGGGATGGGCTTGGCGCAGGTGACGCACCAGACGCGGCGGTCGGGCACAAAGAGCCCCAGATCCGGAGCGTCTAGGGCGATCTGCTTGGGATGGACGAGTTGTTGCTGCGCATTGGAATACACGCCGATATCGAATCCCGTGCCTTCAAGCGGCTTGGGGGTGAGCGCGTCGAGTGCGGTCTGATAGGCGTTCTCCTCCTGTTGCCGTCTCTCTCGTGAGGACGTCAGCCACAGCAACGACAACAAAAGGCCCACCAGAACGACAACAGCCAGCACCTTGTCGTACTGCTCAATCAAAACAGAGTGATTCCCAATTTTTGACACGGCAAATCCCTCAGAAAATCTCGACTTCCAAAGTCATTCGAACCAGCAAGGGTGAATCCAGCTCGGGTCCGGAGACCACCCGCTGCTGATGGTGTGCGATACCCATCTCCCGCCATTTTTCAGGCGGTGCTTTTACATCCGCTCCGGATTTCCGAACGTCAATATCCTTCACAGTCACAAACAGGTCACAGACCGCGAGCCGGTTCAGGACGGTCAGCATCGCATCCTTGCGGGCGGTAAACTCCAGCGTAAACGGATGCCGGCCGGTCAGGGCGCGGGAATGTCGATCGGACTCGGCCGTCGGGCGAATGGGGGCCTTTCCTCTTCCTGTGGGAGCCGGGGTGTCCGGAGTCGCGCTCTCAAAACTGGAGTGCTGGATCTGACGCAGGGCGATGATGTTGGCCGCGAAAACCTCGCGACACAGCCGTCGCGTCAATTCAAGCTGAACAGCCAGTTTGGGGATGTCGGCGACCGCCGGCATCCGGTCCCCGGGGAAGTAGGCGTCAAAGCCGAATGCAAAATCGGCGGCGACGATGCGCGAGCCTCCGTCGGTCTGCGTTTTGGCGAGTTCTCGGATGGCAGGCTGGAGCAATTGAATCTTGAATTGCGAGGGCGACAGATTCGTTTCGACTTGCAGGATGGCCCGCTGTGTTTTGATGAAATCGGCATTCCAGGCCTCCAGGGCACGGGTGTCATCCTGAATCATCGCCACATGCGGAGGGGATGGGAAAACCGGCTCATTATAAGCCAGCCCCAGTTCTGCGCGCTTGGCATCGCGTTGCCGGGCGACCTCTTCTGTATGCGACAAAGCCGACGCCAAGGTGAACCCGCTGAGGACCAGCACGCTCACCATCGCCACGCCAAACCCGAACAACACAATCTGTTTTTTCTTCATGTTTGATCCGGCCGTTCTCATGAAATCGGAGACAAGGCCGCCTCTACCACAAATCCGCGCACCGATCCGTCCGGCTCCTCCCGTTCGTTCGTGATCTTCACCCCGTCGGTCACAAAGATCGGACGCATCTTCAACTGGTCACGAAATTGTTCCACCGCCGTTGCCGATTTCTTCTTCTCCAGCTCCTTCAGTTGATCCACCCACCCGCGACCCGAGATGCGCAACTGAATCAAATCCCCCTGCGCATTACGGACAGATTCGATGGATGTCAGCCACATTCCGGAAAAGAGGCACTCCCGTATCGCGTCCATGGCGCGCACCAGTTGCACGCGGCCGGCAATTCTGCGCCGGATCACATCCGACTCTTTTTGAACGGTCTTGAATTGATTGCGAGCGGCTTCGAGTTTCTTCTGATCGGACGCCAGAAGGTTCACGCGCACTTCCACTTGCTGGGCTTGCTTCTCGTAGAGCTTGATCGTCCCCTTCGTGTATACCGTCCAGACCGCAGCCGTCAGCACGAGACCCGCAGCCGCCAGGCCAAAGTAGGGCATCCGCCGCCGGAAGGTCTTGCGCCGAGCCAGCGCAGGCGGCAGCAGATTGATTTCCACCGGACAGGCCAGCTTGCGCCGCAAGGCCAGTCCGATCACCTCGGCCAGCATGAAGGCGTCCCGGCCGAGCTGTTCCGTGTTGATCTGCGGCCCCAGCGCCACATGCAGGAAGGGATTGAGATACTGGACTTCCACCTGCAGCTTGTCGGCAAAAAACGTGTTCATGTGGGGAATTACGCTCGATCCGCCGGTCAAAAAGACGCGGGTGGGTGCGCTGCCCCCCTGCTGGCTTCTGTAAAAGGCGATGGACCGGCTGATTTCGGCGTGCAGGCGGGTGATCACGTTGCGCACCACCTTCGACACGCGCTCCGCCCGCTCGTCACCGACCGGCGCAAATACGCCCCCGAGGGCGACAAATGCGCATTCCCGCTTCAGCGCCTCGGCCGCCCGATACCCGATCTGAAAGCTTTTGGCCAGCTCCTGCGTGATGGCGTTTCCGGCCACCGGGATGCAACGACTGAAAAACTTGCCGTCCTCAATGAACACCAAGTTGGTGGACCGGGCGCCGATGTCCACAATCATCGAACAGCCGTCCAGATCGGGATAGTTGTAACGGACGCAATTGTAAAGCGCCATCGGCGCGACATCGATGACTTCGGGATCGAGACCGGCCTCCACCACCGAAACGATGAGTTCGGACACCGTCTCGTTCTTCGCGGCCACGATCATGACGTTCTGCTCGCCCTCGGACACCCCACCAATCAACTGGTAGTCCCAGACCAGCTCGGTGATCGGGAACGGCACATTCTGTTCCGCGTCGAGCTGGATCATCTGCAGCAGCTTGTCTTTGGCCACGGGAGGCATCTTGGGAAACCGAGGAAAAACGAGCTGCCCGGAAACCGCCATCAGCAACGGCGCGGGACGAATCTCCCGGGAGGTCATCACGTCCTTTAGGGCCGCAATCAGGAAGGCGCTGGCCGCCGACTCGTTCTCCGGATCCATACCGAACTCGCCAAATCCGTAATTCAACAAGACGGGGACACGGCCATGCCTGACTGAAAACTCAGCCAGCGCCAATTTGCCAGCACCGATGTTCAGTGCGAGTATGTGGTCTGACGCGAACACTATTTCACCGCCTCGTAATCATCCATGCTGACCAGCGCGAAGGGCGTCTTGTTGCGCTCCAACAAACCCTCGCGCCGGGTGACCAGCGGATTGTCGATGATGCGGGGGTTCTTCCACCAGTCCTCCGCAGGCAAAGACGTTTCCTTGGCCGCAATCTCGGTCTTGCTTTCCAGCAACGTTCCGTTATTATAGATTTCAACCGCGACCGCCACGGGTTCGCCAAAACGGGCGAGCGTGTTCGGCGCCAGTATCACGCAGCTCGTGTGCTCGCCTTTTTGAATGTCAATATACGTCACTCGGGACTGAAAAAGACTGTAGGCATCCTTGCCGTCGGCCCCCTTCGTCCGCGTCATCACCGAATAGGCGATGTCCAAAGCATCCAACCACTCCGGCATCGTCTCGTAATCGAATTCCAGAAGCGCCCACTCCCGATTCTTGGGGGTGCGCGAACTGCGCCCCACGCTGGTTTGGAACTCTGGCGTTCGAACCATCACCGCACGGCTGGGCTTGGGCATTCTGCGAATCCGCAACACGCTCGTCTTGGTCTCCGGACGAACCACCGGGACACCCGGCCGCCCACCCAACGTAGCCTGCGCATCCGCGCGATCAACCACGACGAGGAAGGAAATCACGACCGTCAGCACCACTAAAATCCGAAGCACGAGAATCTGTTGCATGGCTAGTCCTTTCAAAGGAATAAGATCCACCGTAGTTTCATCTCACTGTACCGTGTTTTTCCGAGATCCGCAATAGGGAAATAAAAAAACTTTTTTGTTGCAATTGACGCGCCTGTTGTCATGGGCTACACTGTTGACATTCACGTGCATCTGTCAGGCTGACAGTCTGCCCGATGGCACGGACGTTCATCGGAACGTGGGATATTAGGAGAAGGAGTCACTGATGATCATGCACCTGTCCGCCAACCGCCTGCTTCTCGGCGCCGCGCTTCTGGCGGGAACGTTGCAGGCTCAACACGCCAGCGTCGTTCCTCTTTTTCAGTTGACCCGCGTCCAAGGCGCCTGTCACGTCAGGCGCCCCGGTGACACCGCTTTCGCACCGGTCATCAACAACAAAGCCTACCCGTTTGGCACGGTCATCCAGACCGGACCGGCCGGTTCTGTCGTGATTGCGTTCACCGGGGCCGATACCACCCTGGACCTGTCGGCCGTCATGGGTGCATCCACCGAGGTGATGGTCGACCGCGCGACCGATGCGTCCACCAACCGCATCATCGCCCTCCTCGCCGGTGAGATACAGGTGCTGGCCGACCGCGACACCCCGGCGCAGGCGCTTGCCGTCGCCATGCCCGACTACACGGTGTCCGGATTCTCCGGACGTGCCGTGATGACAAAACTGCCTGCCACCGCCGATCTGATCTCCACCCGGGTCTCGGCCGTCAAGGGTGGCCTCTTCATCAAAGGCAGTCAGTTTGCCGTGTCCGGCATGAAGGCCGGGTGCGTCCTCCGAATCGAGGCGGCCGCCGACCGCAGCCTGACCCGGATCACCCCCGAAGACGGAGAGACCGTCATCACCCTCGACAACGGGACACTGGAACCGCTGCTGTTTAACGCCGTGCCCAACGCGACCGTCAAGATCTGGCGCGAATACGCCCCGGTCGGAGGCCGCCTGATCGTGGCGGTTTTCGCCGTGGGACCCGATGGCAAACGTCCGGAGTGCTACGCCTTCTCGGTGGGACGAGAGGGCTTGGTGGCCGTCGATGCCGGAGAAATTGAGAAGGCCGCTCAATCAGCCACCCCCCCTGCCGCCACACCGCCCGCATCTCCCACAACCCCGATCGAAGGCACCCCCGCTCCAGACGCCAATGCCGGGATGTCCCCGAAATCGGATTTGTAGTCACGCCCTTTTCCTCCAGTACACGCTCCGGATGACCCGCGTTGCCGCCCGGAGTGTCTTTTATAATAACGCCTGTCAGTGAATGGAAACCAACCGTGGTTATTTATCATTTTAATCGCATCATCCGCAACCGCTTCATCTGGGGCGCGTTCGTCATTGTCACCGCGCTGGCCTTTGTCTCGGTGGACTCGTGCTCGTCCTCGCGGGGCCCCAGCCGGTCCAAGGCCGGCTCCATCGACGGCACGGCCGTCCCCCTTCAAACCTACCGCACGCTCGAACATTATATCCGCCAGACCGGCCGCCAAGAGGGCGCGCCTCCCCCCGCCATGCTCTATACCCAGACGTGGGAACGCTTGGCATCCGCACAGGCCGCCGCACAGGTCGGTATCGTCGCCTCGCCCAACCTCATCCAGCAGGAGATCCTCGAATCCGGCGCCTTCGCTGAGGGCTTTAACTCCGATCTCTACCGCTATCTGCTCAAAAAGAACCTGCAGATGACCGAACAGGAGTTCGAGGCCGGCTTGGCCAACACCATCACGTTGCGCATGGTCGGCACCGTCGTCGGCTCGGCGGCATGGGTCTCTCCCTTGGAGATTGATGACGCGCTCGCCAGCTATACCGACACCTTCTCGGTTCGCCATGCCGTGGTTTCCAATACCTTTGCCCACGCCGACATGCCGCTCAACGAACAGGATCTCATGCGCCACTACGAGGCCTCCCGAACCACGTATGCCCTCCCCGACCGCGTCGCCATCCGCTATATAGCCGTTCCGATCTCTAATTACGTCTCGGTCGTCACGGTCTCGGACGCCGATATCCGCGATTATTATGATAGCAACCCGAAGCGGTTCTCCCGGCCGGCTGGCACCAACGACACCGAAGCCACCCCCATTCCATTAGAGGAGGCGCGTCCGTCCATCGTGGACGCCCTCATGCAGGAACAGACCGCAGACGCCGCCTTCGCCGACGTCTGCCATGGGCTGATCGAACAGGCCATCACCAACGGGATCGACGCGGTCGCCGCCGCCCGCAATCTCCCCGTCCTGCAAACCCCCCTCTTTGGCGCCGATGACTTCATCCCTCAGGTTGAGAACGCCACGGAGCTTCGGGAAAAGGCGTTTGAACTCGACGCCCGTCAGGCCCAGACCCGCTTCAACGCTGTTCGTGGTAAGAGCATCATCTACCTGATCGCCGCCCATTCCAACGATGTGGCGCGCATCCCTGACTTTGCGGAAGTCGCCGCCCGCGTGCGCGCCGACGCGCTCACCGCTGCTCGCGCCGAGGCGTACAAGGCACGGATCACTGCGGTCTGCGAGGCCATCACCACGGCTGTGGCCGCTGGCAAAACCTTTGAGGATGCCGCCCGCGCTGCCCACCTGACCGCCACCACCAATTATTCTTTTTCCATTAACGCCGGCGTCCCCACCGCCATCCCCGAAATCAACGCCGTCATCCGCGAAGCCGTCAAACTGCGTGCCGGTGGCATCGCCGCCAGCCCGGCGCCCCGCTTCGGCAACGCCGTCATCGTCGCGGTCGCCGACCGCACGCCGGGCGACCTCACGACCATCGACTCCTTGCGCGACCAGATCCGTGGCGCCATCGAGAAGCGCCTCATCCCGCCTCTCTTCGCCGAGTGGTCGGCCTGGAACCTGAAGCAGTCAGACTTCAGACCGGCGCCCGGAACCGAACCGGTGGCCACGTCGAAGGATGATGCCGACACCGCCGAATGACAGGGGCGTGATATGCGTTTTTTAAGTGAGCTGACGCGGGGTATCATCCGGGAAAACCCGACGTTCCGGCTGGTCCTCGGCATGTGCCCAACCCTGGCGACCACCTCGTCGCTGGAGAACGGCCTCGGGATGGGCGTGGCGGCGACCTTTGTTCTGGTCGGATCGAATGCCGTGATCTCTGCGCTGCGCAACGTGATCCCGGCCAAGGTCCGCATTCCCTGCTATGTCGTGGTGATCGCCACCTTCGTCACCGTGATCGACCTGCTCATGCAGGCGTTCACCCCGGCGCTCGCCGCCAGCCTCGGCATCTTCATCCCGCTGATCGTCGTCAACTGCATCATCCTCGGCCGCGCCGAGGCCTTTGCCGCCAAGAACGCGGTCTGGTATAGCGTGGCGGACGGCATTGGCATGGGCGCCGGCTTTACGCTCGCGCTCGCGATCATCGCCTCGGTGCGCGAAATCATCGGCAATGGCACCCTCACGATCTGGGGAGACTGGGCCTACCGCATCCAGCCCAACACCCTGACTCTGGCCATCCTCCCCGCCGGTGGCTTCATCACCCTCGGCTGTATCCTCGCCTTAATCAACCATGTACAGGCCCGGGCCGCCGCTGCCAGCGGCAAGGCCGCCCCCGTTCCCCTGGAGCTCGATTGCCGCCATTGCGTGATCTGCCGCCTGGCGAAGTGAAGCCTCCCGACAGGGAGCAGGGAGTGTCATGAACACGGAACCGCACACCCCCGCCATCCGCCTCGACGCCGTCACGGCCGGTTATCATGGCGAGGCGATCATCCGCGAGCTTTCCCTGAGTGTGGCCGCCGGTGAACGCGTGGCGATCCTCGGTCCGAACGGTGTGGGCAAATCAACGCTGTTCCGCGTAATCACCGGGCTGTTGCAGACGCGCGCGGGCCAGGTTTCGCTCTTTGATCGGCCGGTCCGTAAAATTCCGGCTGCGGAGCGGGCGCGCTTGGTCGCCACCGTGCCGCAGGAACTCGATACGGCCATGCCGTTCACCGCCGGCGAGCTGGTGATGATGGGGCGCACCGCCGCGTTGGGCCGCTGGATTTCGCCGTCGCACGAAGACCGGCGCTGGGTCGCCGAGGCCATGGCCCTGACCGACACCCGCCACCTGAAGGACCGCGTGTTTCAGGAAATGAGCGGCGGGGAACGCCAGCGGGTGGCCGTCGCCATGGCCCTGGCC
>JBIJDW010000125.1:0-8320 GCA_044343885.1 Kiritimatiellia bacterium | reverse complement strand
GGCGCTTGGCGGCGCCGTCGACACGTGTTGTTTTTCATGCGCCTGTAGATTACAGGCGTTCGGCCACCCGGTCAGCATTTTTATGAGTCCGTGGGCTGAGCCTATGGGATGCTAGTGTAATGAAAAGCATCATGTTCATCCACAACGGCGACTACAAGAACAAGAATCCGTTCTGGACGATTCGTATGGGAGAGAAGGGTCACGCCATCGGCGAGGTGATCGGTCCTCGGACTGGTTACTCGGCCATTGAATCATTCGAAAAGCAACTTCCCGAGGAACTAATCGTTGACCTCTTCTTGCTCCCGGAAAACCTTGTGAGGCACGAGATCACTTCGCAACCTGAGAGAAACGAGGTCATCGTACATTTCAAGGAGAATGGCTGTCCCGTCGGGGTCTTTCTTGTTTCTCAAGTGGAGGAAGGAAGTTCTTACCGACGTGTGCTCCAAACCGCAGTCGATTTCCTAATGAAAGATTACACCGAACAAGGTGGTGGAGAGGTACGCTCGTAAACTCGCGCCCCTCACCACCAACGTTGAAACGGAAAGAGAAAGACAAAGGAAAACGGACAAAATCGGGGTCGGGGTCGGTATCGGTATCGGGGTCGAAAAGGAGATCGGGATGGCGTTTGGCCACGAGAAACTGGACGTGTATCGTGCAGCCTTCGAGACCTGGGCGTAAGCGAGGGTATGCTGTTTGCGAGGAACCGGGCGAATACAGAACGGAAGAAATCGACCCCGATACCGATACCGACCCCGACCCCGAAAGAAGCAATGACCGGCAACCGCCAACCACCGGCGGGAGGCGACGAAATACCGCGCTTCAGCCGTGACGTTGGGCATCTGAGCAGCAAGGACCCTTGTTCCGCTTTCCATTTTCAGCTTTATCTTCTCTGACTCCCCGAAGTATACTTCTCGGTATGAAAACGTCCCTTCTGCCTGATCCTCCGATTCCTGTCTCCCCGCCGCCCGGCGACGATCGGCGCGCGGCGAATATCGATCGGATGGCCGACCCCGCGACCGGCCTGGATGTGATCATCGTCTCGACCACCAGCCCGCATCAGGAGGCTTTCTGGCAGGAGCGCCTAGAGCGTTCGCGCGGACAGGTGGCCCGGTGTGATGCGATCATCCTCGTGCTGTGCGAGGATTGGCCGGGCGGCGCGGGCAACGGCCTCGGCACGCTGTATGCCCTGCAGGAGGCGGCGAAGCGCGCTCGCCTCAGACACGGCGTGGACCTCCTGGAGCGTCTGCGAAGCGGCGCCTCCATCGGCATGTACCACACGGCGGGCAAGGGCACCCGGCTGGCCCCGCTGCCAGCGGCCGAGTACAACAACAAGCCGGGCGTGCGGCTGCCGGGTCTGATCGAGCTTGACGGCACGCCGGTTCCGATCACCATTCTCGAAGCGGTCATCCGGCAGACCGGGATCTACGCGCACAGCCGCGGCGGAAGGCTCTCGGTGTTTTGGGGCGACCAGGTGTTCATCCCCAGCCGCGAAGCGCGTTACACGCCGACCCACGCGGTGGACATCCTCGCGAGGATCAGCCCGATGCCGACGGCCGATCAGTGGCGGGAGCAGGGGTTGGAAAAGTACGGGCTGATCGCGGTGCGCGCCTCCGGCGACGCCGCACAGGTGGAGAAAGTGACCTACGCGGAGGCGGTCCGCCTGGTGGCTTCCGGTGTGATCGGTGTGGAGGGCGGCATCGGCGTCAGTTTGGGATCGTTCAGCATGTCCGCCGCGTTCACCGAAGCCCTGCTGGCCGAGTTCGCGCCGGAACTGGTGGCGCGGCGCGGCAAGATGGACACCGACCCGCACTTCTGGATGCCGCTGACGCTGGACCGCGAAACCTACGTTCGCATCAGGGTCCAGAAGAAGGAAAGCCCGGAAGCGGCGGCGGCACATTATTCCCGGATGCAGGCGTTCCGTTCCCGGCTTCCAGACGATTGCGATCACCTGTTCGGCTGCGTGGACATCGGGTCCAGCGCCTACTGGTGGGATTACGGACAGATTCGTGGCTATCTGGAGAACAACCTCGCGCTCACCGCCGACACGGCCGAGGCGAGCGCCATGCGGCGTTTCTTCCGTCTGCCCGAGCGCGGGGCCGCCGATGTTCCCGGGGTGGATGTCGACGCCGGTTCGGTGCTCATCGACTGCCGCATCGGCGCGGGCAGCATCCGCAACAGCGTCCTCGTGGGCGTGGCCGCGCTGCGGGTGGATGTCGAAGACGCCGTCGTGGTCGGCGTGGCGGCACCCGAGATCACCGGCCGCAGCGTCCTGTTGTACAACGTACACTCCGAGACTCCGCTGCGACCGGTGGATGGGAGCGTTCGCGCGGATGTGATTCCGCATGAGGGCGAGCCGCTGACCTGCTGTACCGATCACAGTCGGGACGGCGGCCGGGATTGGCACGAACGCCTGCCGGGGAACGCGATGAGCTACGACGAGATCGCCGAACACAATCGTCAGACGGATTGCCGGGCGGCCACGGCCACGGTGCGCCGCCGCTTCGCGCATCTGGTGGCGCGACTGTTCAACACAGCGGATTCACCGTAAGGTGGGTGTGTGGGCGTGTTCTTGCCAATGTTCCATCTGGAATCGACGATGCGGTCGATCATATCCCATCACTTTCTGATCACCGGCTCGCCTCGCCCCCGCCGTCCCCTTTTCTCCGTCGGCAACAGCGGCGCGGTGATCGACTCGTACAGCGCAAAGAGAAACTCCACGCGCTGGTGACCGGAGGTGAAGGGTGCGGTGCGGTAACAGCGGTCCACCGCGCGATCCAGAGCATCATGGGCATCTACGAGAGTCGGCGGCATGAGCACAGGATCGTACAGGTCAGCCAGCGTCGCGGTCGGATATTTCGCCCGCGCATCCAGCACCGCCCGCGCCGCCGCCTCGACGGCCGCTATCTTTTTCGCGTCGCCTTTGAGGCCGGCCACTTTCAATTTCACTTGCTGCCTGACGCTTTCTGTCTCCCCGCCGTCATGGTAGGAGGTCCAGTAGGTTCGCGCCGCCGCCTCCCTGACACAAAAAGCCTCGCCGCAGGGCGTTGTCTGGATATAGCCGGGCGCGTTCAGTTGCGGCCACGGGAAGTTGTTGTAGACGAGTTTGACCGAATATTGATAGCGTGATTCTAGTCTTCCCGTGACATGCTTCATCCAGTCCATGTGCATCGCCGAGGTCAGCACGCCGAAGTGATAGAGGGTGGCCGCCGGTAACATCCGGACTTTGTTGCTGCATACCGCTTCGTCCGGAGACATGAAGGCCATCGGAATGTAATATCGCCGTTCGGAGCTGACTTCCGGTATCACCAAAAACGGCACTTCCGGAAAGTTCTCAACCTGAAATTGCGTCGGTTTCTTTGCCAGTTTGATCGTCGACTCGCGTTTGCTTGCGAGACGGAAGCGGCGCACCGCCTCGATGCGTTTGACCGCTTCGGGCATCTCTCGCAACTGGTCGTGCTGGCAGTCCTTCAACAACAGGCACCAGCGCTCGATGCCGTTGATGAACTCGTCGGATCCGACCCAGCGCCGGAACCAGGGCGCCGCTGCGGGTTCGGCCGCAAGGAAGGCGGCTTTCTCTTCCGGTGTGAAGAGGTAGTGGCCGCCGTCGATCATCTGATTGCCCATCCCGATCTCACACACAGGACAAAGGGGTCGCTCGCGATTCAGCAACACGGTGTTGCCGCCCTCTACCAGATAGGGGCTGATACTTCGCTCCTCTTTGACGGTGACGTTATCCCCGATCGCTTCGTAAATGCGTTTCGTGCCCTGAAACGTCTGCGCGAAGCCGATAATCACCACATGCACATGCGCCTTTCCGCGTGCCTCGCTCTGCCAGGAAAAGGTCCGGTGCGCGAAGATGATCTGCATGCCGCGTTGGAAAAGCGCGTTCCACAGCACACCGACCTGCTCGCCTTGCGTGATGGAGTTGGTGGAGACAAAGCCGACGCGGATGGGCGTTTCCTGAATGAACTCGGCGGCTTTCTTATACCAACAGGTCACATAGTCGAGAACGCCGAAGCTTTTTGTGTCCGCCCATAGGGTCGCCATGTCCTCTTTTTGCTGAGCGTTCTGGGACTGCTTTCCCACGAACGGCGGATTGCCGAGGATATAGGAGCACTCGGCGGGATTGAGAACATAGCGCCAGTTCAGCCGCAGGGCGTTGTCGTTGACGATGCGGGCGGACTTCTTGAGCGGCAGGCGCACAAAATACTGCCCGAACTTCTCGGCGAGCAGCAGGTTCATCTGGTGGTCCATCAGCCACAGCGCCGTCTCGGCGATGCGAGCGGGCCACTCCTCGATTTCGATGCCGAACATCTGGTCAACGTCCAGGCGGGCGAGCAGCGAGATGTCCGTGACGGCCTGTTCGCCATATCCCAACGCGTCGAGAACGTCCAGTTCCAACAGGCGCAGTTCGCGGTAGGTGATGACGAGGAAATTGCCGCAGCCGCACGCGGGATCAAAGAATTTGAGCGTCCCCAGCTTCTGGTGAAAGACCGGCAACTTGCGGCGGTCGTGTTTGACGGCCTCGAACTCCGCTCGCAAGTCATCCAGAAAGAGCGCATGCACCAGCTTGAGGATGTCGCGCTCCGAGGTGTAGTGCGCCCCGATCTGGCGGCGCTCCACGGGCTGCATGATCGTCTGGAACAGCGAGCCGAACACCGCAGGCGAGATGCGGCTCCAGTCAAAGCATGTGCAGCGCATGAGTGCGTCACGCATCCCCGCGTTCATGTCGGCCAGCGGCAGGGTCTCAGAAAACAACCCGCCGTTCACATAGGGCATCCCCAGCAGCCGCTCATCGAGGTTCTTCTGGCGTTTCTCGGGCGGCGTGTCGAGCACTTGGAAGAGACGCGCGAGGTTCATGCCAAGATCGGAGCCGTCGGGCCGCGTCTGGTTCTCCAGATACTCGGTGAAGGCGTTGGGGTCGAAGATGCCGGTGTCCTCGGCGAAGAGGCAGAAGAGCACGCGCACGAGGAAGCGCTCCAGCGCATGGCCGGCATAACCGCCCGCCTTCATGGCGTCGTGCAGACGCCCCATCACCTCGGCCGCCTGGAGGTTGATCGGGTCTTCGTGACCGAACGAGCGAACCTTGTAACCGGGGATGAAACCGAACAGGCGGATGTGACGGTGGAGGTCTCGCACCCGGATCTCGACGCGCTGGACGCGCAGCCCGCAGAAAAGCGGCTGCTCGCGCCCATCCTCGGGATCCAGATCGTAGAGCGCTAGGCGGTCGAAGTCGGTGACGATCACATGGCGGGGGATCTCGTCTTGGCGACCCTCGCGGGCGAGGGACTGGAGATAATCGAAGGCCTGCGACTCGGCCTGATCCAGGCTCTTGCCCAGCGACTTGTGCTCGACCAGCAGCCGACCTTTCCAGAACAGGTCGATGAAACCGTACCGCCCGCCCAGCTTGCGAACCGGCTCCTCAAAGGTTGCGACGCTGCGGCGCGGGATGCCGAAGACGTTGAAGAAGGCATCCCAGAAGGATTTAGCCTCGGCGTCCTCACGGGTCTCCCCGGCCCATTCCCGCGAGAACTGGATCGCCCGGAGCTTGATCTCATTCCATCCCAATTGCATCGAACGTTCCCTCAATCGACTTATCCCGTCTATTCAGACAACGACCGGCTCTGAAATAATCTAGGCGACTTATCTTGGTGGAGAGTATCAAAAGCCGGGCGCAAGTTCAAGTTCAGGATTCAGGGATGCGCCCGGGATCAGCGTCCACATCGCGCATGGCCGTTCTGATGAGGAGAAACCCTCAGCAGAATTGCCATGCTTCCCACACTTATGGATGTTCGACAGGGCCGTATTCGTGATACCGTAACGACATGACGGGGCATGAACAACGAGTCGTGATGGGCCCGAGGTTGCAGCGGACGGCGCTCGTGTTGTGGCTGGCGGTTGTGGTCGGGGCACAACCGGCCCGGGCCGTCGAACGGCCGCGCCTGGGCCCTGTGGTCTTCAACACGGTGACGGCGGCGGTTTCCGAACGGGTCGAGTGTCGGATCGGCGTCGACCAAGCATTTGAAAATCCCTACGATCCGGCGTGCGTGCGGCTCGACGCCGTGATCGAAGGGCCGGCCGGTACTCGGGTCTCTCCCTGTTTCTATCGTGTGATGGTCACGGAGCCGGGGACCGAGGCTGCCGTCGGGGAATGGGTATTCCGGCAGGCGTTTCGACAGGAAGGCGTTTACCAGGTGTCGTTCCGCCTGACCTGCGCCGCCGGTGTGGCGGTCACGCCGGCGCAGGAGGTGGCGGTTGCGGGCAGGCGTCCCGGCGGGTTTATCCGGGCCGATCCGCAGCACAACGGGGTCTGGGTGCGCGACGACGGGTCGCGCCTGTTCGCCTCGGGCCTGAACCTGGCGTGGTCCGGGGGCGCCGACCGCGCCCCCTACCGCGAGATGCTGACGCGGTGCGCCGCGTCCGGCATCCGCTTCATCCGCGTGTGGATGATCGGCTTCGCCGCACAGGAGTTGGAATGGAGCGGGGAGCTGCTGGCGCCTTGGAACACCGGTTACGGGCTGGGGCGCTACAACCAGCGGGTGGCCGCCTTTTTTGACTGGCTCTTCGAGGAGTCTGCGCGGCGGGGGGTGTTCGTCCAGCTTGTCTTTGAAACGCACGGCGAGTGGAGCACCGAGGTCGACGCCAACTGGGAATTCAACCCCTACAATGCCGCGCACGGCGGATTTCTGGATACGCCCGCGGAGTTGTTTTCCAATGCCGAAGCGCGGAAACGCACGCAGGCGCGATACCGGTACTGCGTGGCGCGTTGGGGCGCCGAATCGGCGCTGGCGGCGTGGGAGCTGTTCAACGAGGCCGATCAGTCCGATGCGATCAGGCGGCTGGGCGACGAGGCGTCGGTTGTGGCCTGGCATCAGGATCACGCGCGCTTCATCCAGACACTCGACGCCGTGCCGCGGCCGGTCGTCAGCAGCGCGTCCGACACCGCCTTTCTCAGGCGCCTGGCCAGGGGCGCGCCCGCGCTCGACCGGCTGGACATGCACCTGTACCGGGATGACGCCGTGCGGGCGGCGGCGGAGGTGCGGCAGGCGTGGCGCGGGGCGGACGGCATTGACGCGGGCCTGTATTGCAGCGAGTTCGGCGTGACCGGCGAAACACAGGCGACTCCTGCTGAATCCATGCGCGTGCGGGGTCTGGTGCGGCGGATGACGTGGCGGGGGCGGCTCACGGGGATGCCCGCGTGGTATTGGTTCTGGAACAAGGCCGAGTCGGCGGGCGTGTACGACGTTCATCGGGCCGTCGAAACGGTTTTTGCGGATTGGAATCTGACGGCCGTGCGGCCGATGACCGCCCACGTGTTTGGCGGGCCACCGGCCGAGCGGCTCACCCTGACGCCCGCATGGGGATGGGCCACGACCGCGACTAACGCACATCCGGTGGCTGTCGAAGGCTTGCCCCATCGTGTGTTGTACGGCCAGTCGGGATTTTTGCAGGGCGCGTGGAAGGCGGAAATGGGGCGCGTGTTGTGCCTGAAGGTCGATTTCATGGACGATGGCGCGTTCCGGATTTCGGTGACGGGGGCATCCTCGGCGGGGGCGAACGAGCTGACCGTCAGCCTAGACGGGCGGGAGATCTGGCGGGGGGCGGTGAAGGCGGGAATGGTGTTGCCGGTGGCGGTCGGTCGCGGATCACATACGATCGAGTTGCGCAACACGGGACTGGACTGGCTGAGGATCGGATCGGTCACGGTTGTCCGGCCGACGGAACAGACCGCCGAGGTCGTCGCGGTCACCGACGGGCGGCGTGCCGTGGCCTACGTCGCCAGCAGGCGGTTTCTGGCCGGCCGACAGGATGCGACCAGACCCGGTACGGGTCTCACGCTCCGGCTGGAGGGATGGCAGGGAATAGAGGCAACACAACCGGTTCGTTTGGTGGATCCTGCGGACGGCGCGGACCTCGGCACCGCAAAAGGCGTCGTGCGCGATGCCTCCGCACTCAGCATTTTACTGCCGTCATTCACCCATGACATCGTCGTGGTCGTGGACTAGTATAAGGTACAGTATCCCGATCACGCCCGCCGTGTCCGAGACCGCTGGATCGAGCATTTGAAAAGCGCGGGGCGAATACGCCCCGTTGCGCGATCCCTTTTTCTTGGCGAAACCGACCGGCCCGTGTCAAATTACCCCTGTCCTACAAATGAAGAAAGCGCGCATGAACTTTTTTCCCTGTCGCTTCGTTTAAACATATGGTTTATACTAGGCACTCGATTGTACGGAGGATCGACCGTGATTATAGAACCGCATATCCACATGTATTCCCGAACGACGGACGACTACCAGGCTATGTATGGCGCCGGCATTCG
>JBIJDW010000007.1:0-23290 GCA_044343885.1 Kiritimatiellia bacterium | reverse complement strand
GCACACGGATCTTGAATCCCGAACAAACCTTGTCCAATCTGGCGGAATTCTATGGCCGAGACGGCCAGCTCGAACGGCTTGCCGCACGGATCAACAAATCCGCCATGCTCGTCTGGCAGAAGTTGCACGCCCACCTGCGTGAGCTCGAACGCCGCAGCCATAGGCTCGAGGATGTCCGAGGCCGCATTCTGGACCTCTCCGGGTTGGACGACAGGGGCGTGCCGCATCAATGGCTTCGCGACGTGCTTCAGCCCGCCACGATGATCGGCGACATGCACGACTGGACCGAAACCATCAAGGCGGACCCTCCACAGCCGGTCTGGAGCAAGCACCGAGTCCGCAGCGAATTCAAAAGTTGGATCGAGACGCGGCCCATGGCGGACGGGAAGCCGATGCAGTCCATGGATGAGAGAAGGCTCGAGGTACTCTCAACCTGGATGCACGAACACGGCATCATGCCGGACGATGTGCGCGGACGCATCCTGCTCTCCACCGGAAAATACACGGAATTCGCCGACTTCACCCATATCATGGACGTCGTGCGCAGCGGCGTTCTCGGCGATGGCCGACGCCTCGCGAAGATCGGGGCTCTCGCCGACATCACGGATTCGCCCACCGTGGTCGCCACAGACGAATCCGAACTCTCCTTCTCCGACATCTTGCTAAGAAAGGCCGACAAGCCGTGACAACACTGGACGAACTCCTCCAATCGCCGACGTCGGCGGCCAAGATACAAGCCGTCCTCAATCTGCTTCTTGAAGCGCCGTATTTCTACAAAACCGACGACGAAGACCTTTTCATGTTTCTCCGCCGCTTCCAGAAGGAATTCAGCGCGTTCCTCGAAACCCATTTCGGCTGGCAGCTTACCGTCGACTCGAAATGCGCCCGCGTGTTCAAGCCGCGATGGTACAACGACAAGATCACGCCCTCAAACCGCGACATGTTCAATTTCACCCGGCGTGACGACTGCATCGCCTTCATGCTCGTATTGGAGTTCTTCGAGACAAGACTCGAAGAGGAGGCCATCGGCATCGACGATCCGGAAAACCTGCGGTTCCGCTTCGGCGATCTCCTCGATTTCGAACGCCGACGCTTTCAGGAGACCTTCCCGGAAACAACTGGAAGCTATGGCGACGAGGATGTCCGCCGCATCCTCCGTCAGATCATGCCGCCGCTTGAACGCTATCGGTTTCTGCTGAAAATAAAACCGCCTGAAGATGAATTCATTTCTCAGGAGGACGTCATCTACGAATGCCTTCCCGCCCTGTGGCACTACAATGCTGCGGCCGTCGCACGCCCAGTGGATGCCGAGGCATCACCGAGCGTCAGTGCGGTGCCTGACGAAGAGGGAGGCGAGGCATGAGCGAGTTCTACAAGATCACGAAGCTGAGACTCGTCAATTTCCACAACGTCGGGACCACGACGCTTGACATCAAGTCCGGCGGACACCTTTTCCTGCTGGGCGACAACGGCTCCGGCAAAACAACCGTCCTAGACGCCGTGCACTTCGTGCTCACCGGCGGTCGTTCGATGGAATTCAATTCGGCGGCCCGCGTGGTCGGTGCCAAGACCTCAGGAGGACGCAATATCCAGGGCGTTGTGATGCGCTACAACATCGAAACGAACGGCCCGATGAATCCCGATGGCGGCATCACCTATGCTGCATTGGAAATCGAAACGCGCAACGGGCGCCCCGTCAGCATCGGCGTTGGCGTCAGCGCCCGGAGCATGGACGAGGCGTACGATAGCTGGGGCTTTGTCATGGACGGGCCGGTTGAAGACCTCCCGCTGATCCATACGGAGAACGGACGGTCCCGCCCCGCCACAAGGCATGAACTGAAGGAGCGTCTCGGCGGACGCGGATTTCATGGAAAAATCGGCGCTTATGCCGATGAAATCGCGACGCGCTTCTTCGGCGGCAAGACAACCTACGAGGACTTCTGCCAACTCATCGCCACCGGCAAGGCATACCGCGAAATCGCCGCCAAGGCCGGAGACTACGACAAGCTATTCAGAAGCCTGCTGCAAGAACCGCAGAAGGACGTCTTCGAGGCGTTGATACGCAACCTCAAGTCGCTTGAGGAAAGCAGGCAGAACCTCGACGCGCTCCGCGATAAAAGCAACTTCGTCAAAGTCGTCGCCACGAAGCGAGACACTGTGCTGTTCCATAGGATCAACTCCGCCTGCGCATGCTGGCAGGAACGAAACCTCGCGGCAGCTGAATATCGAGACAACATCGGCACGGCCACGGAATTCTGCGAGCGGGAAAAGGAACGCCTCGTGGACCTGAACTTCCAGCATGAAAAGCTCCGCAACGAAGAGGAACGCACGCACCTTCGACTCAACGAGCTGCGGCAAAAAGATTCTCTGGGACTCGTGACCCGTGAGAAGGATGCGAGAATCGCGCACGACAAAGCGAAAACCGAGTATAGCCGCGCCAAGACAAAGCTCTTGCAGGCAAAACGCGCTGTGACGGATGCGGACGTGGAGTTTGACAAGAGCACCGTTTCGCTGGTCAAGCAGATGAAGGCGTACGCCGCTGACCTTCAGCGTCTCGGCCGCTCGTTGCCCTTTCCGACCCATTCGCTGTCCTCATTCCTCGATGAAGCCAGCCGTTCTGAAGCTCCCGAAACCACGGTCGCCGACATGCCCGTGAAGGAGCTCTTCGAATTCGCCGACAACGAATCGAATCGAATTCTGCGGTCAATGGAATCTCAAGAGCATCGCCTGGATGCGCTGACTTCGGAGATCGCCGCCAAAAACGCCGAGATGGCGTCGAAGCGCCGTCAAGAAGAGGCCGAACCGGCCGTTCTGGGATTCTCGGAGGCACGCCGGTCCGTCAAAGAAGCCTTGCTCGATTCTCGCCCGCTCTATGAAGGACTCGTCCCCGCCTCCGGCATGCGTCCACGCGAAGTGGCGATGATGGAGCAACTGATCGGCGACGCCATTCTGGCGACATGGATCGTGCAGAAGGACAACGCTGACGCGCTGCGGAAAATCCTCTTCAAGAACTTCCCCGACCACGGCATTGCCGTCGCGGATGAAGACGATGACACGCGCTGCGAATGGCTTGGACGCTTTTTCGATCTCGCTCAGTCAGATCCGGATTCGATCATCGTGCTGCGCCAGCAGCTCGCGGCCAAGGCCGGGCCCCATGCGGAGAAGTTCCTCGAGCAGCCCATCATCCGTTTCAGGAACCGAGAAACTCCGGCGACCTTGACGTCACCTAGGCTGATCGGTTTGGAAGCGCGCCGCGAACAACTCCAGAAGGAGATCCGCGAGCTGGAAAAGAGCCGCGACGCCCTCGTGCGCGAACAAAAATCGTGCACCCGCACGCTCGAAAGCCTCCAGACGGAACAATCCGCCATCGTCTCGCTCAAAGCATTGCTGCAATCGGCTCCGGGGGCCCTTCAGCGACTGGGAAACACGGTCAACCAAGCGCGCCTCATTCAAATCGGCCGCCACGGCGAATGCGACAACGCCCTCACCGACATGAATCGATGCGAAGAGGACGAAAGTCTGGCGATGGAAGCGCTCGACGACATTATCCTCAAGCTCTCGAAGGAGGGCCTCGACGGACTCGAATCGAGAATCAAAGAAGCCGAGCGCAAGGTGAGGGCAGTCAAGAACGATTACGACAAATGCACGAGCGAGATCACCCTCGTCGACAGGAAGATCAAGGACACGACCGCGAAGATCATCGAATGGAATGCAACGATGGCGCAACGCATGGGCGAACGCGATGAGGCGGAAGCGCTGCTGCTCAGCCAGGTGAAGCCGGACGATTCCATTGACGCCTTTGTCGCCGGCCGTTGCGGAGCCTGCGCCGGGAACCGCAGTCAATTGTCGGCGTTCGGCGAGGATTCGCGAGTAGCCGCCGCGGGAATCATGGCGGATATCCGCAACGCGGTTTTACAGAACGAGAACCTCTCGTTCGGGTTCATCTATGATGCCGAGGCGAACAAGCTGACCGACCGCCGTGGCGCGGACATCGACGCCGTGATCGCCGAGACCACGAAACAACTGGCGGACCAAGAGTCCATCATCACCGAAGACACCCGCAGGGTCTTCAAACAGATCATCATGGACGCGCTGGTCGTGGCTCTGCAGATGAATGTCAGGCAGCTCCAAGACATGACGCGCCGGATATCCAAGCTGCTGAAGGATTGTACATTCGGCCATAACCGGTATTCGTTCTCCATCGCTCCGGTCGAGGGATTCAGCTCCATCATCGAGATCGTCCAGCGGTACCGTTCATTCGATACCAGCGAGACGGAGACCGAGTTGAAGGCTTTCATCGACGGACACTTCGACGAAATCCTCAACACGGAAGTCGGCGAGATCCCGCATGTCCTTGATTACCGGAACTGGTTCCGATATGAACTCCGGATCATGACCATGAACACGGAAGGGCAGATCATTGACCGGAAGGTCAAGGGGATGGGCTCGGGCGGCGAACAGGCCGTTCCCAACTACTTGCTCATACTCATGATTGCGAACTTCCTCTATGACCGCGAAAAGATCCGGCTCCCGATCCTCGTCTTTGACGAGGCGTTCTACGGGATCGATGCCAACCGCCGCGACCAGATCTTGGCCTTCGCGACGAACTTAAAGCTACAACTTTTCGTCGCCTCGCCAGATCAGGACGGCGTGAAGAGGGACATCCCGCATTCCACCTCGGTGCTCGTGATCAAAGATCCGCAGTTCAACGTTCACCTCTACCCCTTCCACTGGGATAGCACGCTCAAGCAACAAAACCTCCTTGAACCTGAATCCAACGTCGAAAGCCCTGTCGCATTCGAACAGGAAACAAAATAGTCCACTGCCCCCACAAGCAGAAATCCGAACATGACCGCCGCAGAAATCAAAGGGCTACTCTCCCAGAATCCCGACGCCGTCCGCTTTCTGAAAAAGATCGTTCGGCATGCCGTTGTGGACGAGGTCATGCCGCGGAAAATCATCTTGGGGCCTGACCTGGACGACAAGTCGCTGTTCTACCTTCTGAACCGGGTTCTTTCGGGATGTTGCTTTTCCGAAAACGGGAAATACGCCGCGAAAATTTCCGACGAAATGCGATCGGCATCGTATTGGGACCCGCTTGTCGAAGCCATCGGATACGAGCCGAAGACGGACACCGACGCCATCGCCTCAGTACTTTCGGCTGAAACCATCAAGCGGTTGAAGATCCTGTTCCCCGATGAGCGGAAAGTGATTTCCGATCTTGCCGAGAAAGGCTTGATCCGGAGCTTCGTCGGAGCGGATAAGGACCGATCGGCACAATATCTGAAGGTCTTCAAAGCATTTGTCAATCTCAGGCAAGAGACCTGTACGACGTTGTCACAACTGGGATCCGATGTCTTCAACGACAGCAAGGCCCTGCGGAACGGCATTTTGCTGGGCCAACTCGACAAGTTGCTTCGCACGGCCTACGACCAGCCCGACCTCTCCGTTTCCGAGCTTCATGCCAATTGCGGGATCGTGGACAACCCCTACACCTCGCACGTCGTCGTTTTCGCACCGTTCCGCTTCACGACCAGCGACGGAATCTCATACGATTATCCGCAACGGCTATTCCAGGCGGGACAGGCCGCAGTCCTCCCCTGGGAAACCGTTCAGCGAATCCGGGATATCCAGACCGACCGTGCATTAACCCTCGTCACGAGCGAAAACGCCGCCCCTTTTCTCGCGCTCGTGAAAACATCCAGCCCAACCCTTTACACGGAAGGCTATCCCAACGGCGCCGTAAGGGTTTTGCTGCATCATTTCGACAAGGCGGGCGCGCATGCCGTGCATTCCGGCGATACAGACCTCGACGGATACCGCATAGCCGAGCAGATCAGCCGGTTCATCACGTTTGACGGCCTTTATCACCATGGCAGGGTCACGACGCTGCCACACAAACCACTGAGCGATGCCCAACGTTCCCGGCTGGAATCTTTTATCGGGCGTCATCCCGACTTCCGATTCACGAATGAACTCCGACACGTTCTCCTCCACGGCTGGGTCGAACAAGAATCATTCGGCTGGGCTTCACCTGCTGGAATGCAGGAATGAGGGAATGCAGGAATACGGAGTCCCAATAGGACAACCATTCACGCGCGCGTACAGATAATCCGGCCAACCCATCCGGCCTGCAAGCAGCCATTCTAATCTTGGAGATGGGACCATCGGCGTCGGTATCGGTATCGGAAATTCGACCCCGATTCCGATACCGACCCCGACCCCGACCCCGATGACCCAATCGCCTCATAATGAGAATTGGGGATCTGTCGGTGGATATTGACATTTCTCCCTGCTTCTGCCATGCTTCCGCCCACGACATCGCTGCACCAGACCGGTTCCGCCATGTTTTCGGCCTGTGCGGGCCGAGGCCGACCGGAGGTTGACGAAAAGCGATTTCTTATCAACGAAGGAGTTCCTCATGAACGAGCAGCAACCAAAAAAAGGCATGGCGATCGCGGGCATGGTTCTTGGCATCTGTGGTCTCGTGATTCCTTACCTTGGCACGCTTTGCGCCATCGTCGGGTTGATCTTGAGCGTCATTGCATTAAAATCTATGCCGAAGGGGACGGAAGGAAGAGGCTTGGCGGTGGCCGGCCTTGTCTGCTCGATCATCGGCGTCGCCGTGGCGATTCTCATCATCCTTGCCTGTTCAGCGTGCGCGGCTGCGGCTGTGACGCTGGGCAGCGCGGCCAGCGCGGCTGGCGCGGCTGGCCATTGACAGAGTGCCTTGCAGTACAATAACAGCGCGCGTCATCGGCCGATGAAGCGCGCTGTTTTCGTATGAACCGGAACAGCACCATGTTGTATTCCTTCACACTGTTCGGGCATACAGTACCGGCCTATGGCGTTTTCCTGCTCAGCGGCATGTCGGTGACGATCCTGTGCGCCACATGTTTCGTTTCGCGGCTTTTCGGCCAGACGCGTGAAGACGTTCTCTATTGTGGTTTGATCGCGGTCGTCGCCGGGTTAGCTGGCGCAAAGGCGCTGTCAATCCTGTTGTGCGTCGGTTCGATCACGTCGCATCCGGAGTGGTTTGGATCGCCTGCACAAATCTGGCAATTCATCCAGAGTGGGTTCGTGTTTTATGGCGGTTTGATCGGCGGATGCATCGGCGGATGGGTTTATGTCTGGCGCTACCGACTGCCTGTGCTGCCGTTCATGGATATCGCTGCGACCACGCTGCCCCTCGGCCATGCGATTGGACGATTCGGCTGTTTCCTAGCGGGCTGCTGCTACGGCAGCCACACGACCTGCGCGTTCGGCGTGACATTCCCGAAGTCTTCCGTGCATCCACACGGCCTCGTCTCCGTGCATCCGACCCAGCTTTATGAGGCAGCGGCGTTGCTGCTGCTCTTCCTTGGCCTGCTGGCTTTTGCGCGGCGAAAACCAAGGCAGGGAACGACCACCGGGCTCTATTTGGCGCTCTACGCGATGGTGCGCTTCGTTATTGAATTCTTTCGCGCTGATCCGCGCGGCGGGGTCCTCTTTCTATCGACCTCGCAACTTATTAGCATCCCCCTCTTTGTTGCCGGCGTGTTGCTCGTCTCAGGCGTATTCCAAAACTTGCGGCCATGCGGCAGGAAATCGTTATTCATCCGGCACCAGCCACACGATGCATGGAAATGACGGTTCGCGGCGCAACGCAAGATCATGCTTCACTGAGGAGATTGGGCTTGTTCCTGCAACACGATCTTTCTTGTTTCCTGGGCACCCAAGTACTCCGGCGGCATTTCACCAAGCTTGATCTCGAAGCGCCTGTTTACTCGGCGGCCATGACCTCTTCGAAGACCAGATCCGGGAAGGCGCATTGGATGGTGGCACCCGCAACGAGTTTCCGGTAATAGGCGTTCACGGCCTGTCGGGCCTTGCTCCGGTTGACGAGCTGGCGGATTTCGGACGGCTTCGGCTTGGCATCGGGACGCTGGCGCGCCAGTTCGGCAGTGGCGGCCGCAATCTCATCTGTCGTGGCCGAAACCGTTCGGAGCACCTGCTCAAACAGCAGCTTGTCAATGTAGAGACTTTCTTCGAACTCGGCGTGCGTCTGTTCCGGTCCCAGCGGGGAACGGGTGAAGAAGTCGTTCGTTGTCCAGTTTCTCCGGGCCATCAGCGGCGCGAGGCGCGCGAGGGCGGTCTGGCGGTCCTGTTCGGTCACCACGATCCGCTGCTGCCGGGCCTCGGCCAGCAGCAGATTGCGCATCACCTCGATCTTCACAGCGCGGCGGCGGAAATGGTCGAGCGCCTCGGCCTCTTTTTCCGGGGCGAACGCCAGATGGTTGAAGGTCTTCTCGTCCTGAAGAAAGGCCCGTCCGCGGCGATCAACCGCCTCCCAGGTCACCGGAATACCGTTGATGATCACCGCGAGGCTCTGCGGGTCATTCTTCAACGACTGCGGGTCGGCCAGTTTCCGCTTGTTTGAGCATCCTGTGGTCAGGCAGACGGCGACGAGCGCCAAAACGAGCGAGGCAGTAATCATCGGGAGGCGTTTCATGGGCATTCCTTTCACAGTTTCGATGTCGCTCCGGACGGATGCGGTTCGGCGATCAGGTCAAACGCCACCTGCCGAGCGGCGGGTGGAAGATCGAGGTGGTAGCGGATGAACAGTCCCAGAAAGCGACGTATGCCCAGCGCAATGTCACCGCTGTGCGGGAAATGCAGGGCCGATTCCGGCGACAGGTGGTCGCACAGGGCCGCCACGACGTCGCGGTGGAGGGTGATGGACGGCTCCAAGAGGGCGGTGGCCGATGCATGAGCGCAGAGCAGTCGGCCGGAGGCAAGCGAAAACCGGAGCCAGTCACGTTCCGGGGTGTGACAGGCCGGGCATCGCGCGAGGTCTGGGAGAATGCCGAGCCGATCAAGCATGGCGATCTCAAAGGCGAGCAGGTGGCCGGTGCCCGGCGTCTGCGTGCACAGGGCATCCAGTGACTGGCTTAACAGGGTGAAGAGGGCCTGCGCCTCCTGCATGGGGACGGAGACGGACGCGGTCAGATCGCAGAAATAGGAGGCTGCGGCTCCCGCGCGCCAATCGACGTGCAGCGGCTCGCGCATTTCCGATGGTGTGCATTCGCGGATGGCGTGAATGCCGCCCCGGTCGCGCGCATAGAAGAGCAGCTCGCAGGTCGCGCCAATGTCGTATTGACCGAGAAAGGCGCTTTTGGGCCGGCAGGCGCCCTTGACCGAAGTGAGCGTCCGACCGTGATCCGGGGTCAGCCAAGTCACCACATGGGAGGTGCGCGACCAGGGGCGGATCTTCAGCGCGATCGCCTGTGATTTAACCATCATGGCTGCACGGACAGGCCCCGATATCGGGTTTGAGTGGTGGCGGGTGAGGGGCTCGAACCCCCGACAGACGGATTATGATTCCGTTGCTCTACCGACTGAGCTAACCCGCCAAAAATGAGGACGTATTTTCGCACAGAGGCGAAGGGTTGTCAAACCGCGATTGAAAAAATTCCGTTTTAGCGACCCTGACTGCGGAAGACGGGGTTGGTGGGGCAGGGGAGGTCAGCGAAGGCCGCCGTGAGACGGCCGATGAGGAGACGGACGCGGACCCCATCCTTGTGGCCGGGGGAAGACTCCACTCCGGAACTGATGTCCACGGCGGCGGCGCGCGCGTCGCGGACGGCCCCGACGACCGTGTCGGGAGAGAGTCCGCCGGCGAGGGCGAAGGGGCGGACCGCCGCGAGGGACGCTGCGGCGGACCACTCCCAGACGGCGCCGTTGCCGCCGGGAAGGACGCCCCGGCCGCATTCGACCAGGAGTCCGACGGTGTCGGGTAGCGCACGAGCCGCTTGAATCAGCCCCGCCGTTGAGCGCAGGACGACAATGATGCGGTAGGGGGTGTCGAGGAGACGGGGCAGGGCGGCTAGCGAGCCGGAGCCGTGGAGCTGGAGCGCGGTCAGCCCCGCTGCGGCGGCGATGCGCAGGATGGTGTCGGCATCGGCATCAGCAAAAACACCGACCCGCGCGACGCGCGGCGGCAGGCTGTCGCTGATGGCGCGAGCGCGTTCGGGATCCAGATTCCGCGGGCTGGGCGGGTGGAAGACCAGACCGATGGCGTCGGCGCCAGCCTCGGCGCAGGCGTGCGCTTCGGTCGGGTCCGTGAGGCCGCAGATTTTAATTTCAATGGGCATGAATGGAGGTCCAGGACCGTAGCAGCGCCGCCGGATCGGGAGCGCGAACCAGTGTTTCGCCGACCAGAAAACGGGTGATCCCCGCAGCCTGGTTGCGGCGGATGTCGTCGGCCGAGGCGATGCCGCTGAGCGCCACCACGCAGGCGCCGGGGCGGATGTGCGTGGCGAGGCGGGCGGCGTGGTCGACGTCGGTGTCGAACGAGGCGAGGTTGCGGTTGTTGATGCCGACCAGATCGGCGCCGACGGCGTTGGCGCGGCGCGCGTCGTCGTCGTCGTAAACCTCGGTGAGCACGTCGAGGCCAAGCTCGCGGGCCAGGGCGTGCAACTCGCCGAGCAGGGGATCGGGGAGGATGCGCACGATGAGCAGCACGGCGTCGGCGCCCAGAGCGGCGGTCTCGTAAAGCTGATAGGGGTCGAGGATGAAGTCTTTGCGCAAAACGGGAAGAGTGACGGCGCGGCGCGCGGCTTGCAGGTCGGCGGCCGAGCCTTTGAAGAAGGCCGGTTCGGTGAGCACCGACAGCGCGGCCGCCCCACCTGCAGCATAGGCGCGAGCGACGGCGGCGGGGTCGAGGCCACTGTCGATGTCGCCCCGGGAGGGCGAGGCGCGTTTGATCTCGGCAATAATGCGGATACCGGGGGCGCGGATGGAGGCTGCAAAATCACGGCGATCACGCGGCGCGGCCGCGGCGGCGGCGCGACAGGCTGCCAACGGCAGGCGGCACTGGGCGGCGGCGATCTCATCGCGCTTTTTTGCAACAATCTGGTCAAGGATGGTCATGGCTGTCTCGAATAGGCGATCAGGCGATCCAGCTTGTCCAAGGCGGCGCCGGAGTCGATGGAGGTCTCGGATTTGCGGATGCCATCCTCGATCGAACCGGCTAGGCCGGCGGCGATGAGCGAAGCGGCGGCGTTGATCAGGACAATGTTACGCTTGGGGCCGCAGATGTCGCCGCCGAGAATGCCGCGGGTGATGACCGCGTTGTCGGCGGGGGTGCCTCCCGCGAGGTCTTCAGGGGCGCAGAAATCGCCGAAATAGCGGGTCGGGTCAATGTCATAGGTGCGGATGACGCCGTCTTTCAGCTCCGAGCAGCGGGTGGGGGCGGTGAGCGTGATCTCGTCCATGCCGTCATGGCCGTGGACGACGAGGACGCGGCGCGAGCCGAGGATTTTGAGGACGTGGGCGAACATCTCGGTGAGATCGGGCTTGAAGACGCCGATCAACTGGCAGGCCGCCCCCGCCGGGTTGGTGAGCGGGCCGAGGAGGTTGAAGAGGGTGCGGACGCCGAGCTGCTTGCGCACCGGGGCGGCGAACTTCATGGCGCGGTGGAAGTTCTGGGCGAAAAGGAAGCAGATGCCGATGTCGTTCAGCGCCTGTTCCATCAGGTCGGGCGCGGCGGCCAGGTTGAATCCGAGTTGTTCGAGGCAGTCGGCGCTGCCGCTCCTGCCCGAGCTGGCGCGGTTGCCGTGCTTGGCGACGACCGCGCCCGCGCCTGCAGCGACAAAAGCGACCGTCGTGGAGACGTTGAAGGTCATGCCGCCGTCGCCACCGGTGCCTACGGTGTCGAGGGTGTTGGCGACCAGCGGCTGAATGCGCGTGGCGCGGCGTCGCATGGCGCGGGCGGCACCCGCGACCTCGGCGACCGACTCGCCCTTAGCTGCGGCGGCGGCCAGCGCCGCGCCGATCTGCGCCTCGGTCAGATCGCCCGCGAGGATGGCGTCCACCAGATCGGCGGACTCGCCCTCGGTTAGGTCGATGCGGGCGATCAGCTTGGTCAGGGTGGGGGAGTAGTTCATGGTGTCGGGTGTCGGGTGTCGGGTGTCGGGTGTGTGGGTGCGGGGGTGTGGAGAAATCCTCCGATCAGGCCACTGATGCGCCGGGAGCGGCCCCGGGGTCGGGGGTGACGAGAAAGAGTGTGCCGTCGGGATTGGATGCAGCAAGGACCATCCCCTCGGAGACGCCGAAGCGCATCTTGCGCGGTGCGAGGTTGGCGACCGCCACGACGCTGCGACCGACCAGGGTTTCGGGTGCATAGGCCTTGCGTATGCCCGAAAAAACCTGGCGCGGCTTGCCGTCGCCCAGATCGAGCATCAGGCGCAGCAGCTTGTCGGAACCTTCGACCGTCTCGGCCGAAAGCACCCGCGCGACCCGCAGGTCGGTCTGCGCAAAGGTCTCAAACGGGATGACCGCCGGCGCCGTGGACGGCTTTGCCGGAGGTGTGGGGGAGTGTGCGGGTGTGTGGGTGTGTGAGTGTGTGGGTGTGGGGGAGGGTGCGGGTGTGGGTGTGTGGCTCTGGTTGGCCTCGATCATGCGGTCGATCGGTTCGCGTTCGACCCGCGTGGCGAGGTAGGCATACGGCGCGATCATCCGGTTCTCGACGCGCGTCCGAGCGTCGGCCCAGACGTAGGGAGGCTCGCCGAAGAGCGTCTCGACCTTGGCGACGTAGCCGGGCAGGATCGGCTTGAGGTAGATCGCGAGGGTGCGGAAGAGGTTGAGCGTGGCGGTGAGCACACAGCGGGCGGCCTCGGGGTCGCGTTTGATCAGCGCCCAGGGCGCCTGGACATCAACGTATTGGTTGGCGAGGTCGGCGAGGTCGCGCACCTCGACCATCACGCGTGAGAAGTCCCGTTTCTCATAGGCATCGGCGATGGCGTCGGCGCGGCCTTGTGCGTGGGCGAGCAGCTCGGCGCCTGCGGCGTCGCACACGCCGACGCGGCCGTCGAGGTGCTTATGGAGCATCTGCGCACCGCGCGAGGCGAGGTTGGTGATCTTGCCGACGAGATCGGAGTTGACGCGGTTGATGAAATCGTCGAAGTTGAGATCGACGTCGTCGGTCGTGCCGTTGAGTTTGCAGGCGTAGTAGAAGCGGAGGGTTTGCGCCTCCACGTGGTCGAGGAAGGTGCGTGCGCTGATGAACGTCCCCTTGGACTTGCTCATCTTCTCGCCGTTGACGGTGAGAAAGCCGTGCACGAAGACCTGGTCGGGGCCTTTGAAGCCGCCGCAGGCCAGCATGGCGGGCCAGAAGAGGCAGTGGAAGCGGACGATATCCTTGCCGATGAAGTGAAAAAGTTCGACATCGGGGTTGTTCCACCAGTCATCGAAACGCGCGTGGTTCTGCTTGCACCAGTTCTCCAGCGCGGCCATGTAGCCGATCGGCGCATCGACCCAGACGTAGAAGAACTTCCCGGGGTGGCCGGGGATCTCAAAGCCGAAATAGGGCTTGTCGCGGGAGATGTCCCACCCGCGCAGCGACTCGCCGAACCACTCCAGCAGCTTGTTCGCCACATCCTTGGCGGTATGAGCCGGTATCCAGTCGCGGAGGTAGTCGCGGAAGTGGTCGATCTCGAAGAACAGATGCTCGCTGTCGCGTGTCACGGGGGGGCGGCCGCAGACGGTGCAGGCCGGAGCCTTCAGCTCCTCGGCGGCATAGGTGGCGCCGCAGGTGTCGCACGAATCGCCGTACTGGTCGGGCGCGCCGCAGGCGGGGCAGGCGCCTTTGACGAAGCGGTCGGGAAGGAACATGCCGTCGTGCTCGCAGTAGAGCTGGGGGACGAGTCGGGACGAGACGTGGCCGCCCGACTCCATCCGGGCGAAGATGCGATTGCTGAAAGAGCGGTTCTCCTCGCAGTTGGTCGAGCCGTAGTGGTTGAAGGCCACTTCGAAATCGGTGAAGTCGCGGACATGCTGCTCGTGGCTGCGGGCGACCAGCGCCTCGGGGGTGATCCCCTCGTTGCGGGCGCGAACCATGATCGGCGTGCCGTGCGTGTCGTCGGCGCAGACATAGACGCAGGCATGGCCGCGCATGTTTTGGAAGCGGACCCAGAAATCGGTTTGCAAATATTCCACCAGATGGCCGATGTGGATATCGCCATTGGCATACGGCAGCGCCGATGTCACAACCATGCGTCTGTTTTCACTCATGCTCGCACTCGCTTTGCTCATTTCGTGCCGTCACTATAGCATTGTACGGCGTCCGGTTCAAGCATGGGAAAGCGGCGCCCAGTAATTCTAATCTTGAAGAAGGGACCCAATCCCCAGTCGGGCGGCGGCGGCGCGGAGGGCGGGGGAGAGATCGATTTTCGTGCGGGCGGCGGCGCAGGCGCCGTCGAAGACATGGGCGGCGCCGGCGGTTTCGAGGTTGCGGACGAAGCGGGCGAATTTTGATGCCGGATCGCGCAGGTTCATCAGGATCTCGACTGCGGCGCCACCGCGGGTGACCGCCTCGCTGATCATACCGGTCGAGTCGGCCGTCACGAAGAGGGTGTGGCAGAGGGAGACGAAGGCGGGGATGGGGTTGAAGGTGTTTTGCGAGAACAGCAGTTTGTAGTCGAAGGGGTAGGAATCGACCAGCGCCTCGACTTCCGGGGGCGTGCGGCGCGAGGTGGTGACCCATCGCTCGGAGCCTTCGCTGGCGGCGAAGAGGCGGTCGAGGTGGAGGCGCAGACTGCCGGCGCTCATTTCGGCCGTGTCGTTGGGTCCGCCGATGATCACGCCGACGGCTGGCTTCACCCACGTGTGGCGTTCGCGGAACGCGGCGACGCCGGCCGCATAGAAGGCAGGATTGACCGAGGTGAGGTTGACCGGCAGGGTGAGGAGGTTGGGGCGCGGGCGGGGATTGTCGAAGGCGGGCGCGAGGATCACGTCGAAATCGGGACGCCAGCCCCGTGGGTTGAGAATGGCGGCGACGGGAATGCCGAGGCGGCGGGCGGTGACCTTGCCCGGGTAGAAGGCGGTCGAGCCGGTGCATACCACCGCTGCGAAGGGGCCGGGGGGCAGGGGAGCGGTGAAGCGGTAAAGGGCGGAGAGGCGAAGCCGGCAGCGGTCGGCCAGATAGGCGAGGGCCTTGCAGCAACGGGTACGATAAGCGACCTCGGCGATCACGAACGCGTGGCCGATGCTGTCGCAAAAGGCCAGGGACTGGTTGACGTGACCGGCCTTGCCGTCGCCGATGATGAGGATGGGTTTGTTCATGAGAAACGATCAATCGGAGGTGCGCTCGATGGCGGCGCCGAGGCTGCGCAGGGTGGTGTCGATCCGTTCATAGCCGCGATCCACGCTTTCGGCGTTGAGGATCACGGTCTCCTTGCGGGCGCAGAGGGCCGCGATCAGGAGCGCCATGCCTGCGCGGATGTCGGGGGAAACGACGCGCGTCCCTTGCAGGCGCGTGGGGCCGGTCACCACGACGCGGTGGGGGTCGCACAGAACGATGCGCGCGCCCATGCCGATCAGATGGTCCACGAAGTACATGCGGCTTTCAAACATTTTCTCATAAAAAAGCGTGGTGCCGCGCGTTTGGGTGGCGAGGACGATCAGGACGCTCATCAGGTCCGAGGGAAAGGCGGGCCACGGGCCGTCCTCGATCTTGGGAATGGCATCGCCGAGGTCGTAGGTGGTGCGGAGCTTCTGATTACCGGGGAGCTGGAGCGTCGTGCCGCTGATCGCCCAACGGGCGCCAAAGCGGTGGAAGGGGCGTTCGAGCACCTCGAAGTCGGAGGCGGAGATGCCGGTGAGAGTCAGCTCGCCGCCGGTGGCGAGGGCGGCGGCGATGTAGCTGCCGGCTTCGATGGTGTCGGGGCCGATGGCGTGGGTGACGCCGTGCAGGCGTTCGACGCCGTCAATCACGAGGAGGTTGGTGCCCACGCCGCTGATGGCGGCGCCCATGGTGTTGAGGAGATGGCAGAGGTCCTGGACATGGGGCTCGCAGGCGGCGTTGTAAAGGGTGGTGCGGCCCCGCGCCCGGACGGCGGCCATCAGGATGTTCTCGGTCGCGGTGACGCTGGCCTCGTCGAGGAGGATGCGCGCGCCGGCGAGTCCCTTGGCGGCCTTGAAGGCATAGCAGCCGTTGGCGCAGGCCGTGGCGCCAAGCTTGCGCAGGCCGTCGAGATGGGTGTCCACGCGGCGGCGGCCGATCACGTCGCCGCCGGGCGGATAGATCCGCGCTGCGCCGCAGCGGGCGAGAAGCGGACCCGCAAAGAGGATTGAGGATCGAACCCGGCCGCACAGCGCGCGGTCGAGCGTGGTCGAACGGATCCGCCGGGCATGCAGGGTGACCGTGCGGGCCGTTTCGTCGAGAGAGACCGCCACGCCCATCGCGTCGAGCAACTCCAGCATGGTGCGGACATCCTGGATGAGCGGCAGATTGGTGAGCGTGACCGGCTCATCCGTGAGCAAAGCGGCGGCCAGCATGGGCAGCGCGGCATTCTTGTTGCCGGAAACGGCGTGGGTGCCGGTGATGCGGCGTCCGCCGCGGATGGTAAAACGTGACATGGGATGTTCCAGAAAAAGGGGATCGGGTCTCGGGGTTCGGGGTTTAGGGTACGACGATACCGACGCGATTTCAAGCGTAAAGAGAACAAGCTTCTATATATGCGGCGATTGGGTCATCGGGGTCGGGGTCGGTATCGGAATCGGGGTCGAAGGTCCGTTGGTTTTATCGATACCGATACCGACGCCGACGCCGACGCCGACGCCGATGGTCCCATCTCCAACATTAGAAATGCTGGCATCCCACAGCGACGCCTTGACCGGCGGGAGCGACCTGCGCTACTCTCATGGCGGTTCACCGATGTGTACACCACACAAAACGATTGTCCTAGTCAGTCCCCGCGGCTTTTGCGCGGGCGTACGGCATGCCGTCGAGATTGCTGAGGCGGCATTGCGCCTGCGGCCGCTTCCCCTGTATGCGTTGCACGAGATCGTCCATAACCGCCAGGTTGTCGAATCATTCGAGCGTCGGGGCGTTTGCTTCGTCAACACCATTGCCGAGGTTCCCGAGGGGCGAGCCGTGCTTTTCAGCGCCCACGGTGTGCCTCCGGCGGTACGTGTCGCCGCGGCCGCCCGTCGACTGGAGGTGATCGACGCCACCTGTCCGTTCGTCCTCAAGGTCCATGTCGAGGTCCTTCGTTTTGCCCGCGAGGGTTATTCCATCGTCATCGTCGGGCATCGCGCCCACGACGAGGTGATCGGCGTGGCGGGCGAGGCGCCCGGCCGGGTGACGGTTATCGAGACTGTTGAAGATGCCGAGGCGTTCGAGCCGGTAGATCCCGTGCGCGTGGCCGTGGTGACCCAGACCACGCTGAGCGCGGAGGATGCCGATCAGATCCGCGCCGTGCTGCGACGTCGCTTTCCAGGACTTCGCACGCCAGCGACGGACGATATCTGCTACGCCACCACCAACCGGCAGCAGGCGGTCCAGGCGCTGGCCCGGCGGGTCGGTCTGATCCTCGTCCTGGGCGCGCAAAACAGCTCCAACACCCGTCGTCTGGTCGAAGTCGCCCGCGCTGCTGGCGCGGAGGCCGTGCTCGTCAGCCGCATCGAGGATATCGCCGACTCCGGGATCGGCAATCGAACGGACGTTGGCGTCACGGCGGGCGCGTCGACGCCCGAATCATTCATCGCCCAGGTTCTCCAACACCTCGCCGCCTGTGGATTTGACAAAACCGAAGATCTCGAAACCGTTTGCGAGAACATTCAGTTCAATCTTCCGCATGCGCTCCGGATGGAATCGGACCGGCCGGTTCGGTAAGCGCCCACCCGGTCAAACGGGTCAAACGCATCTAATTTTTCAAAATTCTGTTGACCGTTTAGACGAATGGTGTTTAAATTGGTTCATCTCATTTCATTCATCCCTTTTCAGGGGGACGCGCGTATGGCTGACTTCTTGCGAATTCTATGCAAAACAACCTGTATCACGGCGGTTGTGCTTGGTTTGATTGGCGCGGTTTTGTTTTTTCTGCCGAAGTATCATGAGCTAAAAAACCGTGAAGCGCGATGCGACGAGATTCAGCGCCTCATCGATATCAAGCAGCAGGAGATCAAAAATATCCGTGTGAGTCAGCAGCGTTTGCAGACGGATCCTGCGTTTGTCGAGCAGGTGGCCCGGCAGGGCCGCCGCATCAGGCCCAACGAGCTCGTATTCGTCTACGACGCCGAAAAATAGGTGCGCAGACTATCGCCCAATCCCGATCGAGTCTGCCACCATGCGACGTATCAGATACCGTATAGAACATATCGCTCTGCGCGTGGCCGCCAGCTTGTGTCTGGCGCTACCCCATGGCGCTGCATTGGTGTTGGCTTGGGTTGCGGCGGCGGTGGGATTCCATATCGTCCGGTTTCGCCGGGCCGAGGCGGTGCGTCGGATTGTCGGCGTGTTCGGCGATGCGGTCACGTCCCGGCAGGCCGAATGGATCGCCTGGCGCTCGTGGCGCAACCTATTCTTCAACGTGGCGGAAATGATGCGGGTGACCCGGATTTCGCCTGTCTGGCTGCGCCGCCACGTGGAGGGGCTGGATGAGGTTTTGCTCCGCATGCAGGCGCTGATTGAGGCGCACGGCGGGCTCGTCATCGCCGTCCCGCACATGGGCAACTGGGATCTGGCCGGGGTCGCCGGAAAGCAAGCCGGTGTGGACATCTTCTCGATTGCCGGCAAGCAGAAGAATCCTTATGTCAACCGCTGGCTCAACCGCGTCCGTGGTCACAGCATGGACGTGCTGGAACGAGGGTCGTCGGTCCTGCGCGTTATCCTGCGTCGACTGCAAAACCGGGGCGTGTTCGCCATCCTCCCCGACGTGCGGATGCCGGCGCCCGATCTGCTGGTTCCGTTTCTCGGCGCGCAGGCCAATCTGGGCCGTGGCATGGCCCAATTTGCGCGCACCGCGAATGTCCCCATTCTGCCCGTGATCCTCAGCCGCGTCGGCTGGTTTCGTCACCGCGTGGTTGCCTACGCCCCCGTTGTGTCCGATCCGACGGCCGACCGGGACGCCGACCTCCTCCGCATGACCCGGACCGTGATGGAGCATGTCGAAGCCGCCATCCGCCAAACCCCCGAACAATGGTTCTGGTACAACAAACGCTGGGTGCTCCGGCCCCTATCCGCCCCCCCGGATGCATAACCATGGCAATTGTCGGATCGAAAGTTGTGGATAAAGTCGTTGGAACCATGCTAAAATATCTCGTTCATTTTCGCAGCGACGGGTTGTGGAGGAACGAGGAGGATATGATGACTTATTCGCACGAAGTGCAGCACATGTGCTGCGTGACCAAGGGCTGCAACCACGGCCCCGCACCCATCCCCGAAGAGGGCAAGTGGGTTCAGGCCCGGCAGATCACAGATATTTCGGGACTGACACACGGCGTGGGCTGGTGTGCACCGCAGCAGGGCGCCTGCAAGTTGACGCTGAACATCAAGGAAGGCGTGATCGAAGAGGCGCTCGTCGAAACGGTCGGCTGTTCGGGGATGACGCATTCGGCCGCCATGGCCGGCGAAATCCTGATCGGCAAGACACTGCTCGAGGCGCTGAACACGGATCTCGTCTGCGATGCGATCAATACCGCGATGCGCGAATTGTTCCTGCAGATCGTCTACGGGCGCAGTCAGAGCGCTTTTTCCGAAGGCGGGCTGCCCATCGGCGCCGGTCTGGAGGATCTGGGCAAGGGCCTCCGCTCGCAGATCGGCACGATGTATTCGACACGGGCCAAAGGTCCCCGGTACATGGAGATGGCCGAAGGATATGTCACGCGCTGCTTCCTGGATGACAACGGCGAGATCTGTGGTTATGAATTTGTCCGCCTGGGCGCGATGATGGATCTGATCAAAAAAGGGACGGATGCGAACGAGGCGCTGAAGAAAGCGACTGGCGCATACGGCCGCACGACGCCCGCGGATGGCGCGGTCAAGTCGATCGACCCCCGTGAGGAATAACCGCGAGTCTGAAAGGAGTGAATTTGTATGGCACTGTTTGAATCCTATGAACGCCGGATCCCACAGATCGAGGCGGCGCTGAAAAAATATGGCATGGCGTCCATCGAGGATGCCAAGAAGGTGTGCGACGGTCTGGGCGTTGATCCGTATGCCATCACCAAAGGTGTGCAGGGCATCTGCTTCGAGAACGCGGCATGGGCCTACGTGGTCGGCGCGGCGATCGCCATTAAGAAGGGGAGCAAGAAGGCGGCCGAAGCCGCCGAGGCGATCGGCGAGGGCTTGCAGGCATTCTGTATTCCCGGCTCCGTGGCAGAAGACCGCAAGGTCGGTCTCGGTCACGGCAATCTGGCTGCGATGCTCCTCCGTGACGAGACGTCGTGCTTCTGCTTTCTCGCGGGACACGAGTCGTTCGCGGCCGCCGAGGGGGCGATCGGAATTGCCAAGAGCGCCAACAAGGTGCGTCAGGCGCCGTTGCGCGTGATCCTCAACGGTCTGGGCAAGGATGCCGCCTATATCATCAGCCGCATCAACGGCTTCACCTACGTGAAGACGCAGTTCGACTACTACACGAGCGCATTGATGATCGTCGAAGAGAAAGCCTTCTCCAAAGGCCCGAAGGCCGCCGTGCGGTGCTATGGCGCAGATGATGTGCGCGAGGGCGTGGCGATCATGTGGAAAGAGGGCGTGGATGTCTCCATCACCGGAAACTCCACCAATCCGACGCGCTTCCAGCACCCGGTCGCCGGGACCTACAAGAAGGAGTGCGTCGAGCGCGGCAGGAAGTATTTCTCCGTGGCCTCTGGCGGCGGCACGGGGCGGACGCTCCATCCCGACAACATGGGGGCGGGTCCGGCTTCATACGGCATGACCGACACCATGGGCCGGATGCACAGCGATGCCCAGTTCGCCGGATCCTCCTCGGTTCCCGCGCACGTCGAGATGATGGGGCTGATCGGCATGGGGAACAACCCTATGGTCGGCGCCACCGTCGCCGTGGCCGTGGCCATTGAGGTCGCCTCGAAGCGAAAATAGGGAACTAGATCCGGCAATTGAATTCACCACGAAGGGCACGAAGAGATAAGAAGAATGAGGGAATATGGGCGATGAGTCTGCACGGTGATCGGACACCTTTTGGTGAACCCGATTCTGACGAACTCCTGGGACTCATCCCTTTCCATCCCAAATATTCTCTTCGTGCTCTTCGTGTTCTTCGTGGTGTAAACTGCCGTTTTTAGGATGAAAGCACCGAGACGGGGATGCGCCCCCTTCAGCCCAGAACGTCTCGGTAAATCGCGAGATTCTTCTCGACCATGACATCGAGGGAGAAGCGTTCGAGCGCAGAAGCCCGCAGACCCGTCAGACGGGTCTGCGCGGCTTTGACCAGCCCGGCAGCCAGTCCGGTGATGTCGCCCGGCTCGACCAGCCAGCCGGTGACGCCCTCCTGCATGATGTCCAGCGCGCCGCCATGACGAGTGGCGATGACGGGGCGATTCATGGCGAGGGCTTCGACCATGCTGCGCCCGAACGTCTCGGGTTTGCTGGTGTTGCACGAGACAACCACGTCGGCCGCATCATAAATTTCCGCCATGCGGGTCTGGCTGCCGGCAAAGATCACCGCGTCGTCCAGCTTGAGCCGGGTGACCCGTGCGCGCAATTCGGCCGCATACGCCTCCTGTCCCTGCTGCACGCCGCCAACAAGGACCACGGCTAGGCTGGCCGGAGGCGGCAGGGCGTTGCGCGCGATGGCCGCGGCCTCGATCAGCTCCAGATACCCCTTGAGGGAGGTGATGCGGCCGACCGCGAGGACGACAAACCGGCCGTTCAGCGCATGACGCGTCTTGAAGTCGCGGACAAAATCGGCGTCAAGCCGCGCCGGGTCGAAGGCGATCGGGTCGATCCCGCGGTGTACCAGGCGGATGATCGATTCGGGCGTGCCGTAGTTCGTTCGCACGTAGTCTACAGCGGCTTGGCTCACGCAGATCACCCGGTCGGCACGGGTCATGATCCGGCTGTAGGCGTTGACGCTGTAAAAGCCATGCACGGTCGAAACGACCGGCCGTCGCGGGTTGCGGTTGGCCAAGCGCACCAGCCAGGCAGGCACCCGGCTGCGAACGTGGATGATGTCGGGATTCAGTTCGTCAATCAGGGCCCGCAGCCGCCGAACCCGCAGGGGCACGGTCAGGAGGCTCTTCGATTTCACGTCCAGTGCGATGTGCCGCCCGCCATCAGTATCGATCTGCGGAGCCAGCCGTCCACCCGCCGAGATGACGGTGTTGCGGACGCCGCGCCGGACCAGTTCACGGTTGATCTCGACGACGCCGCGTTCGACGCCGCCCTCGTTCAGGGCCGGTAGCAGTTGTAGGATGTGCATCATAAAGGCGCTTCCGGGTTTGTGTGTGTGGGGGTTCATTGAAGGGGAAGCGGGGCCATGCTCAAGTCGCCGAACTGGACGAGTCGACAAAGTGTGCGACGAAGTGTGCGACGAAGCGTAGACGACAAAGTGTGCGACGAAGTGTGCGACGAAGTGTGGGAGCTAGATGTCATCCCTGACCGCCTTTGAGAGTTGTCTGAGCATGGCTGCAACCAGCCGGGGCAGGTCGTTCAGCAGCGTCTTGCGCATGGACGCGAACTGCATGCCTTTCTCGTAGACTTTCAGTCTCTCGTGGCCAAAGTGCTCTGCCATACCTGCTGCTCCTATCCATGCCACGTCACACTTCGTCGCTTTCTTCATCCCACGCATTGTCGTCTACGCTTCGTCGCAAGACTTTGTCGAGACTGCTCTCGGCCCATATCTCGACACAAAAGGGGCTTTCATGCCCGCGCTATACCCGATACCCGGCTTCTCAACCCATCCCGATCACATCCAGACCCATACAATTCCCCCACCCCCCCCGAAAGCACCATCATAATACGAAACGGGGGTAATCATACCGTATTTTGTCAAAGCTGCAATCAGATAACGCGTAAGGTCGTTCTGGTAGACTTTTCAGTCTCTCGTGGCCAAAGTGCTCTGCCATACCTGCTGCTCCTATCCATGCGACGCCACACTTCGTCGCTTTCTTCGTCCCACGAGTTGTCGTCTACGCTTCGTCGCAAGACTTTGTCGAGACGGCTCTCGGCCAGTCCTATCTCAACACAAAAGGGGCTTTCATGCCCGCGCTATACCCGATACCCGGCTTCTCAACCCATCCCGATCACATCCAGATCCCAAACAATTTTTCCCCTACAAACCCGGAAGCGTCGTTCTTTTTGCAAGCGCCTGCGCAGTTTAAGATTGATTCTTGCCTGCCAACAGAATAAAGTCATTTCTTCAATTTGTAGATTCGGATACTTAGGACGCCTATGCAGGAATGGTTTGATAAAGATTTTACGGCGAGACAAGTCTATGGCCGGCTGTTTAAACAGGCGGGGAAGTACCGCTGGGCTTTGGCGATGGGCATCATTTCGGGGGTGATGCTG
>JBIJDW010000124.1:0-8401 GCA_044343885.1 Kiritimatiellia bacterium | reverse complement strand
CCGTCCTCTTCCTCAGCGTCCGTCAGCGGGCGAAACACCAAAGTCCACTGACGTTCTGTTCCAGTATAAAGAAGTTCAATGTGGTTCAAGGCGTTGTTTCCAATATCCGGTACCAATACCGGTATGTCTCGTGAAAGCCAAGTCCCGTATACAAATGAACGGCCGCCGCGTTCTCCGCCACTACCTGCAAGTAGGCGTGGCGTGCGCCGTGGTTGACGGCCTGTCGCATCATCGCCGCCATCAACCCTCGGCCAAACCCGAGCCGGCGTTGCGATTCCATGACCGATACATTGAAGATGCCGAGCCAGCCATTATCCACCACGGCTAACCCGCGCGCCACCAGTTCGCCATCGCAACGCCAGCCCGCCAACCAGTGTCGCGGTTGGATCCGCTCCAGGATCGCGTGCTGAATCGGTACCGTACTCGATGGTTTGCCGTCAAACCATTCCGCAAACGACAATTCCACCGGCTCACCGGCGATCCTCGCCTGTCGCGGAACGGTTTCTCGTTCCGCCGCGAGATCGGCGGTCATTACCATGACGTCATCATGATGTTGATAGCCGCGGGCGGCGAGGGTCGCGTCGAGTTCGGCGGGCAGGGAAAACGGATTGAGGCGAAACTTGGCCGGCAATGTCCGCGACGCGTACCATTGTTCGCTGTGAGCGATCCGTTCCGTCACTGGCAATCGGCCCTGTTCCAGCGGATTAACCGAGTTCGCGCGTCCCGTGTAACCCTGTGCCGCACGGAGCAACCAGCCGTCGAGCCATTCTTCCTCCAGCGCCGGCCATGCCCGCATGGACAATCGTTCGATCTTGGTGACCAATGTGTTCATGATCGTTTCCGCCCCACTACCAGCAACACGCGCGGCAAACCGGCAACCGGCGCGAGTTCCCAGTCGCCATCCGACCCGCTGCCGAACTCCTCGACCGTCAGCAACTCGCAGCCGGCGCCCATCACGGAGGTAACATAGTCGTTAACCGTCCACTGGAACTCGTGGCACTTTCCACCGGGCGCGTCGTAGGAATACGGGCCGCGGTGGAAGTAGTCCGACTCCAGTTCCAGCCGGTCCTTCGTTGCCTTCCAGATGCGGCGGAACGGGTGATACTCGCTGACGATCAGTAGCCCGCCCAGTTTCAGGATGCGCGTTGCCTCGCGGTAGAACTTCCGCAGATCCGAAACCCAAATGGCGATGTGGCCGCCGGTATAGACCAGATCGAAACTGCCGGTCGCGAGGTCGTGCAACTCGGTCACATCGGCGCGAACAAACTCAATCGCCAGCCCCAATTCCTCCGCCCGCTGCCCGGCCGTGGCGAGTTGGCTCTCCGAGATGTCCACCGAAGTCACCCGCGCACCCATACCGGCAATGGCAAACGCGACCAGATTATCGCCGCTGCCAAGCACCGCGATCCGCTTGCCGGCTACGTCACCTAGCCAGTGCAATTCGCGGTCGTCCAAGACCAGTCCGGGTTCACGGTGACACCGCCGCCAGCGACCGGTCGGATCGGTCTGCTGAATCCAGTTGGTCGCCGCCGCGTCCCAATTCCGCCGGTTGGCTTCATGCAGTTCGTTCATGTCGTTTCCTCCACGCCCAGTTACTCCCGGATCTCGCGGACCAGCACATGGGCCGCGAGTTTGCCAGACTCGATGGCGCCGCCGGTCGATGGATCAATCCCGTCGCTGACGAGTATCTTGTCGCTGTTGCGGAACAGGCAGATGGCGATGGGGCGGATGTGGTTGGGTTTCAATGTTTCTCTCCCGCCTGATTTCCGGATTCGCGGAGTCTGATCAGTGCTGCCGCTGCCTCGTCACTCGCTTTCGACGCGGCATCCCCACCTTGGTTGATGCACACGAGCACAGCGAAGTCCCGCTGCGGGGCGATCCAGACGTTGGCATAGTTCATGGTGTTATCCCCGGCATGATTCAACACGGTGCCGCCACCCCAGTCCCGTTTTAGCACAATCCACCCCAGTCCGTAATCCCCACCGAACGGCGGCGTATGCAGGGTTTGGTATGTCGAGGTCTTGAGCAGCGCCGGCATGCCCCGTGCGCCCCGAAGTTGGTCGGTCACGAACTTCGCCCAATCCTGGATCGTGCAATGGACCCGTCCGGCCGGACCAAGGACAGGTGGGTTGTCTGCTGCGGGACCATTGGTGGCTACCGGTCGGCCGTCGTCCTGATGGCCCCACGGTTGGTCAATCTGGCCCGGCGTACCCATGCCGCCGAATCCCACGGTCTTCATCTCCAACGGCTTGAAGATTCTTCCTTGTATTGCCTCCTCCCACGACATCCCGGTCACTTTCTCGATCATGGCCCCAACGATGACGTAGCCGAGATTGGAGTACTGGAACTTGCTGCCGGGGCTGAACTCCGGCTGCTTTGACAGCGTCTGTTTCAGCGCCGTCAAGCGTTGCTCCTGAGGACTGCCGTCTCCCCCCGCCTTGAACCGCACGGTGGACCACGCACCGAGATTCGCCGGCAGCCCGGCGCGGTGTGAAAGCAGGTGAAGGATCGTAACGTTCTTCAGCTCGGGTTCGAAGGACGACGCCAGGTCCGGAAAGACATCCGAAACCGTCGTATTCCATTTCAGCAAGCCTTGCTCGACCAGACTACCGACCAGCGTAGCTGTCATGGCTTTGGTGTCGGACCCCAGATGCCACCTGTCGTCCAGTGAAGCGGCAATGCCGGTGCCGCGCTTGCGGACCCCAACGACGCCGCAGACATCCAACCCGTTACTCGTCACAATCGCACCGACAATGGCCGGCAGGCGATACTTCTGCCAAATCGGTTTCAAAATGTCGGTCACGGCCTGGTCTCCGGCCACCGGGCACACCTGATCCGCTGCTCCGGCAAACCGACCGCATGCCGAGAGCGTCAGGACAACCGCAAGAACCAGCCCGCTACAGACGTTTTTCATGCGTGGTTTTCCCCCAAGTATCTTGGCGCTATCTTCGTTTCCTCAACGGTTCCGCCAACTCGTCGGACCGCATACGCCGAGGCGTTCGGCCGGGAACTGACAGCGCGGGACAGTTTCTGTCCGATGAAGTGAAGGGCGACACCGTCATCGGCCGCCAGGCCGGACTGCATCCGGCCTTGTCGGATCAACCGCTGGGAGGCCGGACGCCGCGCCGCTTCGCCGTCGTAGTGTGGGCAGTTACTTCCGGGCAGCAGCCCCAGGCACGGCAGGACCGTGAGCTTACCCGGAACGGAGTCTGTCAAGCCCTGCTCAAACCAGCAGATCGAGCCGGCGCTGATTCCTCCGAGCAGCACGCCGTTCAACCAGGCCTTGCGCAGCAAACGATCCAAGCCCCATTCGCGCCAGAGGGCGAGCAGACTTTTGGTGTTCCCGCCACCGACGTAGATGGCGTCCTGTGACAGGATGAACTCCTCCAGATTCTTGGGAGGTCGAAACAATGAGAGGTGACTCGGTTGGCAACAGAGTTTTCCAAAGGCCGAATAGAATTTCACGATGTACGTGTCCGAGTCACCCGATGCGGTAGGAACAAAGCAAACAGAAGGCTTTCGACGCCCAGTCTGCGCAAGGAAATACTCATCCAGAAGTGGGTTATCGGGTTCCATCGAGAACCCGCCGCCACCCATCGCGATGATCTGTGGTTTCTTCATTTGCATATAGGCCATATGAACGACAACGGTGAACCTCGCCGTGTTAGCGACGTAGTGTTCCACCGCTTCGTTAGACAATTATTCCCTTTCTCGCCTGATATACTCTCGAAATTGGGCGAACGTTGCAACATGTTCTTCCAGCACCGCATGGTAAATGTCAGCACTTGAGAATCCACGCCGATATTCCGAGTGTTTCCAACATGCCTTCTTGATCTTCAGTATGATTGGGCGGTTGGCAGCGGAGAGTTTCCCGGCCATGTGGCGTTCTCGCGCGAGCAATGCCGCGCATTCGGCACTCTGTATTGCCCAAACATCGACCTTCCATGACTGGGCTTCTGAAAGACTCAAGTATATTCCCCAATAGAACCCACTCGGAAGGTCCGGCGTGCGCTCAATCCGTTCGTTTCGGAAGCTCATTCGCGTTGGCACCAGTGCAGTGGCGAGACGACCGCCCAGTTCAAAGAACCAATGTTCGGAGAGATCCTCTGATTCCAAGTAGATGTCGAGATCCCGCCATGTCATCAGATCTAGAGCATAGCTTCCGTGTACGTGAGGGCGACCATACACGCGCAGGATTTCCAGGAGGCCTTTTTCTTTGAGAAGAACATCCGCTTCCCTGCGAAGCGATGTCGATGAATCTTGTGATGTTTCTTTCATGTTGTTGCCTTGTCTAACGTTCGGTCTCTGGGTCGGGGCGTTAGCGACGTACCCAGCAGACCGTGGTGTTTCATTCTTCCTCACACTGCCGATCTCAAACAGCACAGGTAATCGCCTGATGATTCACCAACGAGACGTTCGGCGCTCCAACCCGTTTGCGAGGCCACAGCAGAGAGCGTGTCGAAATCAACATGCAACCATTCAAATGGTTCTCCGACCTGATCGCCGTATTTCAACCGGAACGTCATCTCGCCCAGATACTTCCCCCGTGCCTTAACAGATCCATTTCCGATAAATCTATCTGCATCCTCTCCGCACCACGCCGCGTTTACCGGCCGCGTCATACCACCAACTCCACGCGGCTGACCGTTACCGCTTGTCCGCCGAGCAACACCCGGTCGCCGCGCACGCCGACTTTCACCACGCCGCCCCGGGCGCTGGCTTGATAGGCAGTGAAATCGGCTTTGCCCAGTTTCGCCTGCCAGTACGGACCGAGCGCGCAATGGGCCGAGCCGGTCACAGGGTCTTCATTGACCCCGGCTGCGGGCGCGAAGAACCGCGAGACGAAATCATACTCCGCAGCGTCGCTCCGGCAGGTCACAATCACCCCGCGCACCGGCAGTGTCGCGAGCGCGCTGAAGTTCGGCGTCAACCCGCGCAATGCCCGTTCGTCGGCGACTTCGACCAGGTAATCCATGCCGTTGCAGCCGGCGGCCAGAACTTCGCAACCGAGCGCCTTCGCCAGGCCGTCTGGCGGCGCGCATGGCGCACAGACCTTCGCGGGAAAATCCATCTCGATCCCATCGCCCACGCGCCAGCAAGTGAGCCGTCCACTCAAGGTGTCGAATCGCGCCAGCTCATCCGGCTTGAGCAGACCGGTTTCCCAGAGCGTGTGCGCGCTCGCCAACGTCGCGTGCCCGCACAACTTCACCTCGACCGCCGGCGTAAACCACCGAAGCGCAAACACGTCTCCGCAGCGCTGGAGAAACGCCGTCTCTGACAAGTTCATCTCGCGCGCGACGAGTTGCATCCAGGTCGCTTCGCGCGGTTCCGGCAAGAGACATACCGCTGCCGGGTTGCCGGCAAACGGCCGATTCGTGAAGGCGTCAACGATTTGTAGGTTCAGACTCATGGGTTCTCTTCCTTTCTCTCGGAGGCATCGTCCTGCAAATATCCCCGCTCTGGTTGTGCCATGCCGGAACTCAACACAGCCATAGCCGTCAGTCTTACCGCGATCTCCGCCGCGAGAAATGTGAGTTTCTCCCGGACGTTCCACTGGCCGTGCCAATCACGGTCATCCCATTGTGCACCGCCGAGGTCGTCGCCGCCGTAAAGCAATTGACCAAACTTGACTCCGCGAAACTGCGCGACCGCACTCAACGCCGCTGTCTCCATCTCGACGCACGCGCATCCTTCCGCCCGGCGTGCCGCCATTCGCGCCGGAGTCTCCCGATAAAACGCATCCGTCGTCCATGTCTTCACGAGCCGATGCGACACGGCGCGCTCACTCAAGGTCGCACCGATGACCTTCACCACGTCCGCCTGCAACACCACCTCCCGCGATGGCGGCAAGTAATGGTACGACGTGCCTTCGTCGCGCACCGCCGCTGTCGGCACGAGCACGCTGCCGACCGGCGAACTGTCGAGCACACCGGCGCCACCACACGCAATGAATTGTCGTGCGCCAAGCGCAATCGTTTCCTCCATCATCCCGGCGGCGAGCGGAGAACCGATACCGGGATGCGCCAGCGCCACGTCGCCGTGCGGCGTTGTGAACCGATAGACCGGATGCTTCCCCATCTCGCTGCGCAGGCTGGTGATCTCCTTGAGTAATCCCTGCTCGCCGAGGTGCCGGATGACATCGTGGAAGAAACACAACACACAACTTACCGGCATCTCCGGGTGCGTTTTGATAAGCTTCGCCGGGTTGAGCAACGCCTCCCGGTTCGGATCGAATTCGAGGATGGGCAGGTTCATCTCATCAACTCTCCTGTTCGTTCATGTCGTTTCCTCCACGGCGAGTGCTTCGCGAATCTCGCGTACAACAGCCTCGCGCGCCCCTTGTCGAACTCGATGCTGCCGCCGAGGGGCCGGCAATGGGAGCGCCCGGTTGCGGGATCAAGACCGTCACTGACCAGTATCCGATGCATCGTCTTGGGACTCCCCTGTGTTGATTCTGTCTATGGTCTCCGGGAGCGCGCAAAGCTCAGAAATGGTTGCGTCTGCATCTCTGGGCGCGGGCCAGTATGGGTCTTCCATCCATACGGCCTTCAGGCCGACCGCCTTGGCGGCGTGAATATCTGCTTCTGGATTGTCTCCAACAAAGACCGCGTCCTGCGCCCTCACGTTGAGTGTTCGCAAGGCGCGATGGAAGATCTCGGGGTCTGGCTTCTTCACTCCCTCTGCCTCGGAAACGAGGACGGTTCCAAAGTAGTGTCGAATTCCGAGACCGTCGATCTTCGGGTTCTGCGAAGCACGGCTTCCGTTGGTAACCAAGCCGAGAAGGAGGCCACGGTTACGCAGACACTCCAGCGTCTGGTGCATCCTCGGGAAAGGAACGCAAGTGTCGGGGAAGTGTTTCAGGAAGTCCTCCAGCAAAACCTTCCAACTTTGCCAGGGGAGGCCAAACTCCTTCTCAATCTGCTGGAAGACGATGTCCTTGGTAGTATGCCCGCGGGCATCAAGTTCAACGACTTTCGGCAGGTACTCGACCAGCGAAATGCCGTCAAGCACGGATCGGCACCTCTGCATTTGTTGGTGGACGTAAATGACGAGGCTGCCATGCCTGTCCAGCAATGTCCCGTCCAGATCAAATAGTACAGCTTGAATCAAAGACATCCCGTATCTCCTACGCAGGTTTCGAGTCAGAATCCTGCATTTGATACCCCTTGATCGCGTCTAGGTCTTCGGTGCGAGCCAGACGAATGAGCGGACTGCATTGGATGGTCCCGTCAATCAGATGGTGATCGATAACCTCTTTGTCGGTTCGTCTCATGGGTTCTCTTGCTTCCTCCCGGATCTCGCGGACCAGCGCATTGGCCGCGAGTTCGCTAAACTCGACCGTCCCGCCGTCCCGCCAACCGGTCTGCCGCTACGATATGGCGATGAGCGTAACAAAAGCGGGGATAGACTTCAAGATCGCCGACAGAATATCGTGGATGGACTTTTTTCACCACATCCCTTATAATAACCAGCAACAACTCTGGTTTGTGGAATGTTTCGTGGCTACACCAAGTCGGTGTGCTGTTAGTTCCTGCGCAAACCGGAATGCTAGCGGAGGAAAGACGATGAAGAAATCACTTATTATGGTTGCTGTGCTGGCGATGGCGTCGGCAACGGCTTGGGCCGGGGAAGCCTGCTGCAAAGCCGGCGACAAGGCTGCGGCCGCAACGAACGCCTGCTGCAAAGCTGGCGACAGCGTGTTCGCGTGCGCCAAGTGCAGCGTGGTCGATCTCAAGGCTGGCAAGTGCTCGAAGTGCGAGACGGCGCTCAAGTCCATGAATGTGCTGGCCATGAAGGACGGCACCGTCACCTTGTGCCCCTGCGAAGCCGGCTGCAAGTGCACCGTCAAGGCGGATGACGCCACCCAGTGCGGGTGCGGCAAGGCTGTCGTGACGATCAAGTGCCCGGTTGCCTGCAAGGTCGAGGCCCCCAAGGTCGCCGCCCCCAAGGTCGAAACCAAGTAATACGGGTCTGTACAAACCCGAAGGCCTCCCGCGAAGGGAGGCCTTTTTTTGTGCCCGCAACAGCCGAGCCTGAAAAAAAACGAACCCGTGTTGCCACGGGTTCGATGGATCGGAAAATGGCTCCGGTGGTAGGATTTGAACCTACGACCAAGTGATTAACAGTCACCTGCGCTACCACTGCGCTACACCGGAATAAAACGAAAGCTACGCATCCCCTCAGGTGGGTCAAGACGCGGCGAACTGTAACGCATTCGTGCAGAAGGTGTCAACTGGTTTCTCAAGATTTTGCGTGAACGGTCTTTGCGCTTGAATCCATGAACGAACGGATATATACTATCAATTGAAACGACGCAATGTCTTCAGGGCAAGGTGACTCCGTATACGCGGGGAATTCCTGACCGGCGGTAAAGCCCGCGACTGGCACGGCCGATGCGCGC
>JBIJDW010000123.1:0-8413 GCA_044343885.1 Kiritimatiellia bacterium | reverse complement strand
GCCGCCAAACCGCGCGGCCAGCGCGATAACCGCGCCCAGACGATCGGCCTGCACGGCAGCGGGCGTCAGCCCCAGCAATCGCGCCGCCTCGCCGGGATGGGGCGTGAGGATCAGCCGCTCCGGTTTGCGCAGCGTGACACGGGGAAGGACGTTGAGGGCGTCGGCATCGAGCACCACGCGGCCATCATACCGGTCGAGCACCCATTGCACGACGTCACGGGTGGTGTCGGCGGCGGTCATGCCAGGACCCATGGCGATGCAATCAAAATCATCCAGCGACCGGCCCCAGCGTTCGAGGGCGCCGACCGTGATGACGCCGTCGGGGGCGTCGAGCGGATAGGCCATCGCTTCGGGGGCGTGCGCGGCCAGCGCCGACATCGATTCAGGCGGAACTGCGGCGGTGATCAGTCCGGCGCCAGCGCGCAGCGCGCCGGTCACCGTCAGCGCAGGCGCGCCGGAGTAGCCTCGTGCGCCTGCGATGACGCCGATATGGCCAAACAGCCGCTTATGGGCGAATTCCGGTCGGATCGGCAGGAGGCGGTTCAGCTCGGGCGCGGCAATCAATTGAATCCGCTCATCCGATTCGCGTTCCGCATCGGCTCCGATAGTCTCCTGGATGCCGATATCGGCGACCACGACATGCCCGAGGCAGCATTGCGCAGCCGGATTGAGAAACCCGACCTTGGGGTAGGCAAAGGTGACGGTGATGTCGGCGGTCACGGCATCGCCAGCGACCGCACCGGTGTCGGCGTCCACACCGCTGGGGATGTCGATCGCGACGACAACCGCTCGTTTGTGCGCGGATCGGATCCAGCGGATTGCGGCAGCCGCAACGCCGTGGGGAGCGCCCTCCGAGCCAGTGCCCAGGAGGCCGTCCACGATGATGCCAGTGATCGGCAGACGAGCGGTGGCCTTGCCATCGCAGGACGCGTCTTCCCAGTCACGCGCATCGGCCAGAACCTGGTGGACGATTCCGGCGGCATGAAGATCGTTCCACGCCTCGTAAGCATCGCCCTCCAGTTTGGCGGGCAGGCAGGTCATGAGCACACCGACATGCCAGCCGCTCTCATACAGATGGCGGGCGGCCACCAGCGCGTCACCGCCGTTGTTTCCTTTTCCGGCCACAAACGTCACCCGGCGATGCTCGTTGCGCACGGTAGCCAGTTGTGCGATCACCTGAGCCACGGCCAAGCCAGCGCGGTTCATCAGCATCATGCCCGCGCATTTCCGTTCCTGGATCATCCGCTTGTCCAAGGTTCGGATTTGATCGGCATTCAGAAATTTCATGTTCGTTCTCCCGCTTCTCTCTATCGAGGCGCTTGCAAAACCTCCTTCGTCGGTTCTGCAAGCGCCGTATTCAGAATTCAGAATTCAGAATTGGAACCCTCTCATGGGCAACGTGTCCTATTATTCTGACTCCTGTCTTCTGTATTCTGACTTCTCTCTTGCAAACACCCCAGAGGGGTTTTGCAAGAGCCTCTATCGGTAACGCCGCTCGACCCGGGAACCGAGCGAGCAGATGATCTCATAGGGGTGGGTGTTTTTTAAGTGCGCCCAGTCCTCGACGGTGATTGCCATCGGACCCTCGCCCCCCAGGCAGACCACCTCATCGCCGACGGCGGCGTCGGGAACCTGCTCCAACGAGACGGTGGTGTAGTCCATCGAGAGCCGGCCCAGGATCGGGCAGGGGACGCCTCGGATCAGGACGTGGCCGCGGTTGGAGAGGGCGAGCGGCAGGCCATCGGCATAGCCGGCGGAAATGGTGCCGACGCGCGTGGCCTGCGGTAGACGGTAGCTGAGCCCGTAACCGATGCTGGAACCTGCCGGCAGCGTGCGCGCGGCGGTCAGCCGGGTTTTCAGCGTCAGCACGGGCGCGAGGTCGAGCACGCGCATCCCTTCGGTGTCAAACGAACCGTGCAGGTTAATCCCGGTCCGAACCAGATTAAACGGCGGGTGGCAGGCTTCGGGGACGTTATTGACGGCGTCGCTGTTGGCGATGTGGCGTTGGGCAAAAGACAGGCCTGTGGCAGACAGGGTGTCGAGCAATTCGATAAAGCGGCGGATTTGTTCGCGCGTAAACGCGCTGCCGGTCTGATACGCGACAGGAAAGTGGGTGTAAATTCCGTTGGCCTTCAAGCCGGGGAGTCGGCACGCGGCTTGGATCGTCTCCGCCGCCTCGCCGATAAGCATGCCGAGCCGCCCCATGCCGGTGTCGACCTTGAAGTGAACCGTGGCGGTGCGGCCCTGGCGGACCGCCTCACGGCTGACCGCGCGGGCGGTGTCGAAATCGGTGACGGGCAGCACAACGCCGACGGCGACCAGTTCAGGAATTTCGTCGGGCAGCACACTGCCGAGAATATGGATGGGGATGCCCAGGTCAAGCAGGGCGAAGGCCTCGTGGGGTTCGGCGACGCCGAACGCGGCGACCCCTTCATGGGCGAGCGCCCCGGCGATCGGGCGCACACCGAGTCCGTAGGCATTCGCCTTCAGGACGGCCATCACGGAGCAGGGCGACACGGCCCGGGCGATATGGCGGTAATTGGTACGCAAGGTGTCGAGGCTGATGTCGAGCCACACACGGCGTGGAGTGGAACAAGATGGACGGGGCGTATTCATCGTTTGGGTGATTACCGGTCGGGCGATTGTCAGGAAAACGGGGTTGAGTGGGGTGGGGGAGTCACAGGGGTTCGATGCCGCTCAGCCGCAGTCGCGTGCGGTTGTGGAGGTGGCAGATGGCGAGGGCGAGCGCGTCGGCCTCGTCATCCTGCGGGAGTTCGGGAAGGTTCAACAGGGTCATCACCATCCGTTGCATCTGATCCTTCACCGCGCCGCCGAAGCCGACCACGGCTTGCTTGACGCGGCGCGGCTCGTATTCGTAGACCGGAATGCCCTGGCGGGCGCACTGGGCGATCAGCACACCACGGGCATGGCCCAGGATCAGCGTCGTATGGATGTTTTTAGAGAAGAAGACGCCCTCGATGGCGGCCGCCTGAGGCTGGTAGGCGGCGATCTGTTCACAGACCGCATCCTGCAGGGCGACCAGACAAGCCGACAGCGGACGCGTCGGGGGGTTGCGAACCCGTCCGTGCCAGAGGGCCCTCATGCGCGACCCCTCCGCCTCGACAATGCCCAGCCCGGTTGATCGCAATGACGCGTCAATCCCCAAGATACGCACAGTGTCAGGCGGCGTGCTCATACGGCAGTGGCTTACTATAATCAACACGTCTACGGCGTGCAAGGCCAAATCGTAACAGTTTTACTAGCCAGTGTCATGCGCATCTGGCATACTAACTGCACGCACGATGCTCGAACAGGGGCGATTTATGAGACTTTGGTTCAAGAATCGACAGATAGACGGGGACCCGCAACCGCAAGCGGTTGATGAAACGACTTCGGCTATCAAAATCCAGTCGCATGGGGATGTGCACCCGTATGATCAGGTTGCAGCCGCGCCAGAGGAAAGGCGTGTGGGTGTCTCTGAAAATGCGAATTCGGTCAGCCTCCCTGTAACACCGCTAGTAACCCCATCCGTGTCGCTCGCGCCGAGTATTACGGGCGGCAGCGGGGCGATCGCGAGCGCGTATAAAAGTGACCATCGGTCGCTTTACAAACAGTTGCTGGGCGGTCTGTACGACGCCGTGCTGGTTACGGATCCCAAGGGGCATGTAATTGACATCAACAATCGCGTCACGTATTTTTTCAATTACACCCCCGAGGAGACGTGGGATTTGCCCATCAGCACGTTGATCCCTGGGGTCAACACGGCTTTGATCAGCCGTATCCGGGAGGGGCTTTCGGGGGATCGATTCGTGCTGATTGACGGGCAGTGCGTCCGCAAGGATCGTTCGACGTTCGCGGCCGAGATTGCCATCAGCTCGATCGCTCTGATGAATGAGGGCGATCTGGTCTTCTCAATCCGCAATGTGGAGCGCCGCGTTGCGCAGATGCAGAAGCTGAAAAGCTGTCAGAACCTCTTGAACCACGTGCCGATGGCCGCCGCAGCCTGCGACTGCGAGGCGAAGATCAAGGTGGCTAACGCGGCGCTTGCCCGGCTTCTTGGGTACGCCCAGGCCGATGAGCTGAGTGACAAGCCCTTCTCGTTGGTTTGGAAGGAGGCGGGTTCATCGGATGCGATTCAGCGCGTTCTCGCAGGAGAGCTTTGGAAGGAAACCGTGCAGATCGTCAAAGCCTCTGGAACTCGGATACAATTGACATTGAGTTTGGCCCCCGAACTGAATGTGCGCAAGAAGACCGTCGGGTTTCTGGCCGCGTTATCACCGGCATCCGTGGTCACATTGGGCGGTTCATCGGCAAAGGAAACCTAGAACATGCCAAAAATTGACAGGCTATTGGATCTGATGGTCAAAGATGAGGCGAGTGACCTCCATCTTTCGACGGGACAACGGCCGTTCCTGCGCATTCACGGCGTCATGACGCGGATAGACACCGAACCGATTTTGACGAGTGAGGCCATTCTCGCGCTGCTACACGAGGTCATGCACGAGGATGGGCGTGTTCAGTTGGAACGGGAGATGGATACGGACTTTGCCTACAAGGTCGACCGACTGGGCCGGTTTCGGGTGAACGGGTTTCATGACATGAACGGCGTGGGCGCCGTGTTTCGCTTGATCCCCGACAAAATCCCGACATTCGATCAGTTAAACATGCCGCAGACGCTGCATGATCTGTGCTATCTCTCCAAAGGCCTGGTGCTGGTGACCGGTCCGACCGGAAGCGGCAAGTCGACGACGCTGGCGGCGATGATCGATCACATCAACCGTAACCGTTCAGAGCATGTGATCACCATCGAGGACCCCATTGAATTTGTCCACCAGCCCATCAAATGCCTGATCAACCAGCGCGAGGTCCACCACGACACCAAGAGCTTCGCGCGCGCCCTCCGGGCGGCCTTGCGCGAAGACCCTGATATTGTGCTGGTCGGTGAAATGCGCGATCTGGAGACGATCGAAATCGCCATCGAAACGGCGGAAACCGGACATCTCGTGTTCGGCACGCTGCACACGAACAACGCTGCCACGGCCGTTGATCGCATGATCGATAAATTTCCGTCGGACCGGCAGAACCAGATCCGATCGATGTTGAGCGACACGCTCAAGGGAGTCATCGCCCAGACACTGTGTCAGAAAATCGGCGGCGGCCGTCTGGCTGCGTTCGAGGTGATGATTGTCAACGTGCCGGTTGCAAACCATATTCGCGAAGGCAAGATATTCATGATCCCCTCGGTCATGCAGGTCAGCCGCGCCATCGGGATGCAGACGTTCAGCAACGCGCTGACCCAGCTGGTCACATCGGGGAGTGTCACCGCAAAGGAGGCCTACATCAAAGCGATCGACAAGGAAGAGATGCAGGTCGCCTTGAAAAACGCGGGTGTCTCGCTGGCGTTTCTCGATGAGCAGGCCATCCAAGAGGCCGAGGCGCGGAGGCAGGCTTTCAACGAACAGATCGAACCGCTGCGCGCGGCGCTGCGAATCCATCCGGACGACATCGGCACGCTGAACGACCTGGCGTGGATCTTGGCGACCTGCCCGATCCCCGATGCGGCCGATCCCAAGGAGGCGCTCCAGTTGGCCGAGCGGGTGGTGAAGATGTCAGGCGGAGATACCCCGTCGGTGCTCGACACGCTGGCCGCCGCCCAAGCTGCGGTGGGGAACACCCGCCGCGCGGCCGACACCCTTCGCAAGGCAATCAAACTATCCGTGGCGGCCGGATTGGCCGTCGACCCCCTGCTGGCCCGTCTCAAGCTTTACGAAGCCGGCAAAATATTCCGCGAGACCTGATGCGCGTATGAGCCACCCCATCCTACTGATTCCCGATCTTCCTGCGCTGCGCCATAAACTGGACCACCCGCCACCGTTGCTGGCGAAATTGCTGGCGCGTTTCAATGAGCGGTTGACGCGCGACGGCGAGTTCCGCCGGCACCACATCTTCCTGCCCGCACTGCTGGGAGACCCGGTCGCCATCGCCGAGGCCAAAGGCCACATTTTGACGCTGGCGCTGAATCCGCTGATTCTGGCCCACAACCAGTCGCCAGCATCCTTGGCGACGGCGCAGAATTCGCTCGATGCCCATATCTGGTGCATGGCGCCGCGCATGATGCGGCTTGCCGTTTATTTCACCTGGCTCGACAACCCCGGCGCCTGGACAGCTGCGGAACGGCGGCTCGTCGGTACGGCCGTCTTGGACTTCTTCTACGACTACGTCATTCCGGTGCTGCGGGCGCGTGTCCCGGGCGGCCACAATCAACAGTTTTCGATGACGTTCTGCAGCACGGTGGCCGGGCAGGCCTTCGCCGATGTGGAGGGCGTGTCGACGCGCGCACGCGCCTTGCGGGACTGGGCTTTTCCCAAGTTCAAACAGGTGCTCGGATTGATGGCGCCAAGCGGCTACACCGGCGAGGGCTCGACCTATCAGTCCGACGTGGTCTCCGGTCTGGTGATGTGGGCCGGTCTCTTCCTCGAACAACAGGGCGAGCGCGACGTCTGGGATCGCCGGTGGGAACCCAACGGGTGGCGCCTGTCAGACACCCTGCGCATGGAGGTGGCCATGGGCAGTTGCGGCGGACTGCTGCCGCCGTGGGATCAGTACGGCTGGGCGCCGATCCATAACCTCGCCGCCCGGACGATGTGGGCCAACCTGTCCAGCGACCCGCGGATTCTGGATGTCGCCGAAGCCGCGTGGGACACGCCTCACCAATTGGCCTGGTACCCCGACGACCGACTCTGGACGCTGCTGGCTTGGCCGGCGCGCGAGGACGTAGGATCGGTGGGCCGTGATTCAGGCCCTGAGCCCCGTTCATCCCTGACCGGTTGGAGCCAGGCCGCAGTGGGGGCGGCCGTCGAGCACCGGTCGCGGCGACTGCGCGTCCTGATGGTCTGGGACCGGTGTTCATCCGGCGTGCAGGGAATCGGCCGCGAACAGGTCAATCCCAACCACCTGATGATCGATCTGGGCGGCGAGCCGATCACGGCGGACGGGTCGCATGACGGCCGCACAAAGCATTTTTCGGATGCGTCAGTGGCGCGCACCCTGACGGCATTGTCCGCAGTTGATAAAGAGCTGATCACCCAGCAGTATGGCAGCCTCGATGCGTGGGTGGGGAGCAGTCAACAGGGCTTTCTGGGGTCCTCCTGCGCGATCGTGGTGGACGGCTGGGACGGCTATATTCCCGCTCAGGCGCGCGAGGGACGACTGCTTTTTGAACGCCGCGAAACCGATCGCCATACCGTTGCGGGAGAAGCGGCGGCCTACTATCAGCCGGCATTCGATGTCTCACGCATGCGGCGCACGGTGTCGGTGGGCGCGTCGGGCGTCGTGTGGGTGGTGGACGATCTGCAGGCGCCGACGGCACACACCTTTACCTGGCGGATGTGGCTTCGCCGGGGCGCGCGTCCGATGGATCCGCTCGGCGTGCGGCTCGACCTGCCGTCCGGCCTCGGGGTGACTCTGGCCTGGCTGGCCGAGGCCGACGGGGCCGCACAGCACGGACCGGTCTCGCTGACGACCGTGCCGACTTTTCCGCTGGGGCGCGGCTGGCCCGACGAGGGGAGCGTGCGCAGCGACCTTTCCGCAACCGGTCGGTGCGTCCGCTTCGTCACCTGCCTGGTGCCCGAGGGCGTCGATGGGCTGGCGCTGCATTCGATGGCGGATGGCGCGTGGGAGGCTGTCTGGGTGGGCGGCTTGGACCGCTTTACGCTGCCCCGGGAGATTGGCGCGCTTCCCGATGCCGAACCGGTTACCGGAAAGCAGATCACCGATGTGGAGCATGTCTGCGATCTGGACTGCGAACCCTTCGCACTGCTGGATGAGCCCGAAGCGGTGTTGCTCGCCGCGCTCGATGACCCGCCGGCGAAGGCCTGGCGCCGGACCGGCGCGGTGATGCAAACACTCGTCGCACGCGGCAACCGCGATGCCCTGCCGAAGATCCTCACGTTATTGCTCGATACCGGCCAGAACTACACCGTGCATGCGGTCGCCGCCTGGTGCCTAGGCCGCGCCTCCTACACACCCGCGATCGAGGCGTTGCGCCGCATGGCGCATATCCCCGAAGTCAATACGGCGGCACGCGCCCGATGGGCGCTGGAACGGATGAGTCGAAAAGAAGCCCACAGAGAGTTAGCCACAAAAGGCACATAAATCACAAAACGTTTTAGTGTCTTTTGTGCTTTTTGTGGCCATCCAAAAAAGGGATGAAAAACCGCAATGGGCAGGCCTGAATGGCGCTAAGTTAAGGGGCTATTGCCATCTTAATCGTAATCTTAATCATAATCTCCGGTTGTAGCAGTGGTGCCACGTGAGGCGCTTGCAAAACCTCCTTCGTCGGTTCTGCAAGCGCCGTATTAAGAAGCCAGAATTCAGAATTCAGAATTGGAACCCTCTCAAGGGCAACGTGTTC
>JBIJDW010000456.1:0-2500 GCA_044343885.1 Kiritimatiellia bacterium | reverse complement strand
CGCCGCGTTGCCGCCCGACGTTCAGCCCATCCTTCTTTCGATTCGCTCATGCCGATTGCTCCTTTCAAGCAACCAGTATCGGCGACCTGTTGTTTAAAAGGAAGATGCGGTTGGTGAGACGCTTACGGCGATGTGGCCGTCATACCACCCACAATTAATGACCTGCTGGTCACCAGCATCGGGCGGGCGGCATTCGCATTCTGCACTAACCTGTCTAGCGTGCAGTGGCCATTCACCGGCACGCGCGTACCAGACCCGAAAGCTGTTGACCGGATGTAGCCCACAGGCTACACTATCACCGTGATCGAGTTACGTCAGACAAACGAGTTCGCCGAGTGGATTGACGACCTGCGTGACATCCGTGGACGAGCGCGGATTCAGGCGAGGATTGAGCGTCTGGCCATGGGAAACCCTGGCGATGCCAAATCTGTCGGTGAAGGCGTCTGCGAACTGCGAATCAATTATGGCCCCGGTTATCGCGTGTATTTCACGCGACGCGGACGCGAGGTTGTGCTTCTGCTGGCAGGCGGCGACAAGAGCAGCCAAACAAGAGACATTCGAACGGCGCTGCGCCTCGCGCGCGGCTTATAGGAGCGAACCATGAGAAAGACAAACACAAAGCGCTACGATATCGCCGAGCTTCTTCGCACACCCGAAGAAATGGCGGCTTATCTCGAAGCCTGTTTTGAAGAGGCGGATGGCGATGCGTCCTTCATTGCCAAAGCCATGGGAGATATTGCGCGCGCCAAAGGCATGACACAGGTGGCGCGCGATGCCGGCGTATCACGGGAAAGTCTTTACAAGGCGCTCTCGGGCGACCGTAGTCCGGACTTTAACACCATTCTTAAGGTTGTTGGAGCTCTGGGGATGAAGTTGCATGCCCAACCCGTGCCTGCATGATTAACGAACAGGCCCAACGACCCAGCAAGGGGCGGGCCTTCCCGCAGCCGAGGACGAGGAAACCCGAACTACATGGCCTTGTTGCGTTCAGCCAGCAATCCAACCAGCAGGAAGAGTCCGATCACCACCGGCCCCAGGGCAAAACGATCCAACTGGCCAAGCCCCAGTTCGAACAGCCGGGTGAGCACAAAGCCGAGCGTCCCGTAGCCCAAGGCGCACACAACGATCAAGATGAGCAGCCGCAAGAGAAAGTGAAGGTCCTTGATCAACCCCTTCACCACACCGTGAATCTGCTGCCCATAGAGGAACAGAAGGGTGGCCGCCAAGGAAAGCGCAATCTTGGCGATATGCGGATGGAGCGCGTTGGACACACTCACACACAGATCATACACAACGGACATGGCTTGATTCCTTCATCATGCTAGTGGCTGTTAGTGGAGGGATCCTCTATTGGGTCTTCTGTACCTTCTGAGTGAGTCGCCGGTGTTTTTTCTGCTGGTTTCATAAATGCGTTAAAATCGTAGGCAACCGTTTTGATGGATACGATGTTGTTGGTCACAATCGTCATGAGTTCCGTGACGCGTCCGTCGGCGTCGGTCGTCACACGATTGGTCGGAAAGAAGGCCCACGCGCTGACATTGGCCGGAGCTTTTGCGGTGTTGTTTGTGACGCACGTGTTGCCATCGGCATCCCGATACACCACCTGCTCGACGTAGAAGCGAATGTCGTGTCCGTCGAACGGCTTCCACGGCACGCTGTTCGCGGGCTGGCTTTCAGGCGCATCCCGATAATGTCGAAAAACCGCGTGGTTGGTCTGCACGCCGGGTTTGGTTAGGTCTTCGGAGTCCGCCCATATGCCGTGGCCGAACTCATCCCACGTGAAACGCACGTTCTTTTCCTTCGCGCCGGCGCGGATCGTGCAGTCCATGTTGGCCACGTCGCTCGATGTGAGTATCCCGCTGATCACGCCGCCCTCGTCGGTCAGCACCGTGACGGCCACGCCGTCGCCGGTCGCGGCCTGCGCCCCCATGACCAGCTCGGCTTCCTTGCCCGGTTCATGGCTCAGTCCGCCGATCACGCGCACGTCAACCGGAATTCCGGCAATCGGCGGCAGGACCCGTATCATCACATCGGCCTGATGGGCGGGCGAATGGATCGCGCCCGCGCCGATGGTGACGGGATCGGGCGGCGTCCAACCCGCAGGCACGCCCTTGGGAATAACCGAGACGGATTCGACCTGACACATCGTACCCGTCGCGCCTGCAACCAAGGCTGTCGCCTCCACCACATTCGCGTTCCTGTTTGCCAGCAGGCTCCACGTTGTCAGCGTGACGGCCATCAGTGAAGCGATCATAATCTTCATGACTTCTCCCGTGATAAGCAATTGCTCTTCGGCAAGCACCGAAATCACGGTAGTACCATGGCAGAGGCGAGGGGGAATGTCAAGACGAGGATTGCGAAGCCTGCCGCGTCGGGTGCGATTGCAAAAAGTTGCAATCGCACAGTATTCAGAAGTCAGTATTCAGAATTCAGGAGTTACCTACCAACACGTTATGACAGTTATCCTGGCGTTGTTCCTGTCCGCTTAATTGAGGACATC
>JBIJDW010000122.1:0-8433 GCA_044343885.1 Kiritimatiellia bacterium | reverse complement strand
GGATGATCTTCCACGTGTTGGCCGCAACCGAAAGATGATGGGACCGGCGCCGGCAATGGAGGCAAAGTGATGGGCAAAGACAACCAAATAAAGCAGCGAAATCGCAGTCGTGCTTTATTCCAGAAGTCGGGGTGGATGTCCAACGTAAAATCTATATCTAAATTTCTGCCTGCCTGCCCCCACTTCCCCCTTGCTACCCGCCGTCAATCGCGCTATCTTCTCCGCTGTCCGCGTGTCCGTCGAAACCCGCATCCTGAACGTAGCCCGAAAGAGATACAAGCAGGCATGACGACAAGGACGAACTGACAATAGGTGCCCATGTTTGAACAAGCCTTCAAAAACATCGACGACGTCCTCTGGAAAGACGCGGGTTGCACCAGCGAACTCGACTACACCGAGCAGACCTCCTGGTTGCTGTTCCTGAAGTACCTCGACGCCCTGGAGGCCGACAAGGCCACCGAAGCCGCCTTGAACGGAAAGACCTATACCCACATCCTCGACGCACCCTACCGCTGGGCCACGTGGGCCGCCCCCCGCGTCGGCGGGGGCAAGGACGGCAGGATCGATCACAACACCGCTCTCAACGGCGACGACCTCATCCAGTTCGTCAACGGCAAGCTCTTCCCCTACCTGCACGGCTTCAAAGCCAAGGCCACCGGCCCGAACACCATCGAATACAAGATCGGCGAGATCTTCGGCGAGATCAAGAACCGCATCCAGAGCGGCTACAACCTCCGCGAGATCATCGACCACATTGACGAGCTTCGCTTCCAGTCCCAGACTGAGAAGCACGAGCTCTCGCACCTCTACGAGGCCAAGATCAAAAACATGGGCAACGCCGGCCGCAACGGCGGCGAGTATTACACCCCGCGCCCGCTCATCCGCGCTATCGTCGCCGTCACCGCCCCAAAACTCGGCGAGACCCTCTGCGACCCCGCTGTCGGCTCGGCCGGCTTCCTCTGCGAATCCTTCGATTACCTCCGCGCCCAAAACCCCAAGCGCACCACCGCCCAGGACCGCACCCTGCAAGAGCGCACCTTTTACGGGAAGGAAAAGAAGTCCCTCGCCTACGTCATCGCGATCATGAACATGATCCTGCACGGCATCGAGGCACCCAACATCATCCACACCAACACGCTCGCCGAGAACCTCGCCGACGTGCAGGAAAAGGACCGCTTCGACATCATCGTCGCCAATCCGCCCTTCGGCGGCAAAGAGCGCAAGGAAGTGCAGCAAAACTTCCCCATCCGCACCGGCGAGACCGCGTTCCTCTTCCTCCAGCATTTCATCAAAATCCTCAAGGCTGGCGGCCGCGCCGGCATCGTCATCAAGAACACCTTCCTTTCCAACACCGACAACGCCTCCGTCAGCCTGCGCCAGAAACTCCTCGAAGAATGCAACCTCCACACCGTGCTCGACTGCCCCGGCGGCACGTTCCTCGGCGCCGGCGTCAAAACCGTCGTGCTCTTCTTTGAGAAAGGCACGAAGACGCGCAAAGTCTGGTTCTACCAGCTCGACCCCGGCCGCAACATGGGCAAGACCAACCCGCTCAACGACGCCGACCTCGCTGAGTTCATCGCGCTGCAGAAGACCAAGGCCGACTCGCCCAAAAGCTGGAGCGTGGACGCGGCCACCATCGACCCGGCGACCTTCGACCTCTCCGTGAAGAACCCCAACGGCGGCGAAGAAATCGCGCACCGCAGCCCGCAAGAAATCATGGACGAAATCGCCGCGCTGGACGCCGAGAGCGCCGAGGTGCTGGGCAACATCAGAGGGCTGCTATGAGCGAACTGCCGGCCAAGGACTACGGCGACTTTCTGGTGGCGGTCAAGACCCGCATCCGGCAGGCGCAATACCAGGCGTTGCGGGCGGCGAACAAGGAGCTTCTGTCGCTCTACTGGGATTTGGGCGAGTCCATCCACCGCAAGCAGGATTCCCTCGGCTGGGGCAAGGCAGTGGTGCAAACGCTCGCGGACGACCTGCAAGCGGAGTTCCCGGGCCGGAACGGGTTTTCCGCCACCAATCTCTGGCTCATGCGCCAGTTCTACGCCGAGTATCAGGACCAACCAAAACTCCAACCACTGGTTGGAGAAATCAGTTGGGCCAAGAACAAGACCGTAGGGGTGGCAGACAAAGAGGATAACAGCACGGCCACAAGGAGAAATGAGAGATGACTGACATACGATGGAGACAGCGGTTCGACAATTTTCAACGGGCGTTGGAAAGTCTGACGCAGGCCATTCAGTTGATGCAGCAGCGTCCGCTCTCGAAACTGGAGGAACAGGGATTGATTCAGGGGTTTGAGTTCACACATGAACTGGCGTGGAATGTCCTCAAGGACTACCTCGAAATGGAAGGCATTCAGGGGCTGGTCGGTTCCCGGAGTTCTTCGCGTGAAGCCTTCAAGCGCGGACTGGTCGTCGACGGTGAAGCCTGGATGGACATGATCGAAGCGCGCAACCTTTCCAGCCACACCTACAACCCGAAAGTGGCCTCGTCCATCGTTGCCGCCGTCCGCGACCGCTACTATCCGGCATTCCTTGCGTTACAGGCGCGCCTTGCGGGGGAACTGTGAGCGTGAATGCATTCGGGCTATCCCCAAAGGTGGCCGGTACGATCCGGACGATTCTCGCCGCCTTCCCCGAAGTGGAGAAGGCGGTCGTCTACGGCTCGCGGGCAAAAGGCACGCACAAGCCCGGATCCGACATTGACCTAGCCCTGTTCGGCGACAGACTGACGTCCGACATCCGGAGCCATATCGCCGCCCGCCTCGACGACTCCCCGATTCCCCACACCATGGACCTGTCGCTTTATGCGGAACTGAACCACACACAACTGCGGGAGCACATCGACCGCGTTGGCGTCGTGTTCTATGAGCGCGGAAGCCTGTGGGCCGCCGAGAGCGCCCAACAAGCCGCCGATGACCAGGCGGAGGGGGCGGAATGAAGAAGGGGTGGCAGACAAAGACGCTGGGCGAAGTGTGCGACATCGAGCGCGGTGGTTCGCCGCGCCCAATTCAACACTTTATCACCACCGACCCGAACGGCATCAACTGGATCAAAATTGGGGACGCCACTGCGAGCGGCAAATACATCTACAAAACGGAAGAGAAGATAAAGCCAGAGGGCGTGAAACGCTCGCGCATGGTTTACGAAGGCGACTTCATCCTGTCGAACTCGATGAGCTTCGGACGGCCTTACATCATGAAAACCACTGGGTGCATTCATGACGGATGGCTCGTGCTGCACCAACCCAAAGTCGATTCCGACTATCTGTATTACGCGCTCAGTTCTGACCTCGTGTTTGACCAGTTCGACCGACTCGCCGCTGGCAGCACGGTTAGGAACCTGAACATTGGATTAGCGAAGTCCGTTGAGATTCCCGTCCCCCCCCTCCCCGAACAGCAGCGGATCGTCGGTCTGCTCGACGAAGCGTTTGAGGGCCTCGCCACCGCCAAAGCCAACGCCGAAAAGAACCTCCTAAACGCCCGCGCCATCTTCGAAAGCCACCTCCAATCCGTCTTCACCCAGAGAGGGCCGGGGTGGGTGGATCGCACGCTCGGAGCGGAGATTGATCTTCTCGCAGGGTTCGCGTTCAAGAGCGCTCAATACACGATCGACGAGGACGACATTCGCCTTCTTCGGGGCGACAACATCATCCAAGGATGTCTTCGTTGGGACGATGTGAAGAGATGGCCAGCCGACGACATCGGAGATTACGAGCGATACCAACTTGAAGAAGGCGATGTCGTGTTGGCGATGGATCGTCCGTGGGTCAAGGCCGGCTTGAAGCACGCGACCATTTCCGCAGACGACTTGCCATGCTTACTCGTTCAGCGAACAGCACGTCTGCGCGGCGGAGCGAACCTCGACAACCGTTTCCTAAAGCTACTCATCGGTAGCGAAGCATTCACCAGCCATATTCTTGGCGTCCAGACTGGAATCGGAGTGCCGCACATCAGTGGTCAGCAGATTAAAGACTTCGAGTTTGCGCGCCCGCCTCTCGCCGAACAACGACGCATCGCGGACAATCTCGACTCCCTCCACGAACAAACCCAACGCCTCGCCGCCATCTACTCCCGCAAGCACGCCGCGCTGGAGGCGTTGAAGAAATCGCTGCTGCACCAGGCCTTTACGGGAGGGCTGTGAGATGACCGTGTTGACCCCTTTGACCTTTTTGACCAGAATGTCCGCGTTGTCAATGACGTCAACACGGTCAATACGGTCCCAGAACCCGGGAGGACGCCATGCCTGAGCTGTTCGACAAACACGGTGGTTTCCGGCGGTTGCATTCCTTCACGCTCGCCACGATCGTGCAGCTCGACACGCTGCGCTTCTGCCGCCGTTTCCTGACCTCCGACCCGCGCGAGGCGGGTGCGAAGTTCTATGACCCCAAGGGGCGTCAGTACGACCAGATGACCCAGGCCGCCCGCAGCGGCCGCCAGAACATCATCGAGGGCTCGGAGCGCTCCGCGACATCGAAGGACACCGAGATGAAGCTCACCGACGTGGCTCGGGCGAGCCTGAGCGAACTCCGTGGCGACTACGAGATCATCATCCTCGACCGGAGCCAGCTTCCGTGGTCGGTCCATTCCCCCGAGGCCAAAGCCATCAACGCCATTTCGCTGGACCCGGCGCCATTCACGGACGACCAGGTCCACGAGTCGGCCAAGCACGCCTTGGAACAGCGCAAGAAGTACGCCTGTTGGCTCGATGCCGACGACGCGGTGGTCGTGGCCAACGCCATGCTCATCATCATCGGCCGTGCCCTGAACATGCTGAAGAGTCAGATCGAGGCGCAAGGCAAGGCCTTTGAAGAGACCGGCGGCTTCAGCGAGCGGCTCATGGCCAAGCGCATCGAGGCGCGGGAAAAGGACAAGCCCCCATCGCCGGAATGTCCGTTGTGCACCAAGCCCATGCGCCGACGCAAGTCGGCGAAAGGCGATTTCTGGGGTTGTTCTGCCTACCCGGAATGCAAAGGAACAAGGCCGGTAGGATCGGATTGATGAGGTTGACCTTGTTGACAGTAGTGTCAATACGGTCAATGACATCAATCCCGTCTTAGCACTGGAAACACGCAATGAGCAAAGAAAAAAAACTCCAAATCCGCAACAGCACCGCCGAGTTCCTCATCTTCACCCGACAGGCGGGCGAGGATGGCATTGAAGTCCGCGTGGCGGAGGAAACCGTCTGGCTCACGCAGAAATTGATGGCCGCACTATTCGAGGTCACCGTTCCGACCATCAATGAGCATCTGGCCAACCTCTATTCCCAAGAAGAAATCTCCGAACAGGCAACTATTCGGAATTTCCGAACAGTTCAAAAGGAGGGCGCACGGGCGGTCGCCAGGAACGTGGATTTCTACAACCTCGACGCCATCATCGCCGTGGGTTTTCGCGTGAACTCGGCCCGTGCCATCCAGTTTCGGCAATGGGCCACCGGCGTCTTGCGGGATTTCGCTATCCGCGGCTACGTGCTCGACAAGGAGCGGCTAAAGAACACGGAGCAACCATGAACGAAGCCGAAACCAGAGCCGAGCACATTGATCCCGCGCTTGCCGCCGCCGGCTGGGGCGTGGTCGAGGGCAGCCGGATCCGGCGCGAATACCCGATCACGCCGGGCCGCATCGAAGGCCGTGGCCGGCGCGGGAAGCCGCTGATCGCCGATTATGTGCTGGAATACCGCAACCGCAAGCTGGCCGTGGACGAAGCCAAGGCGTGGGATGAAGAACTGACTGAAGGCGTGGCGCAGTCCAAGAACTACGCTGGCAAACTCGCCGTCCGCTTCGCCTACGCCACCAACGGACAAGGCATCTATGCCGTGGACATGCAGACTGGCAGGGAAGGCGAGATCGCCCGCTATCCGACCCCGGACGAACTCTGGCAGATGACCTTCCCTTCGACACGCTCAGGGACCGGAGACGCCGCCGACAAGGCCAGTGAGCTTGTCGAACTGTGGCGTGACCGTTTCGCCGTCGTCCCGTATGAAGACAAGGGCGGTTCGCATCCGACCCGGTACTATCAGGATATAGCCATCGAGCGGGTGATGGAGGCCATTGCGGAGAACAAGTCCCGTATCCTGCTGACGCTGGCCACGGGAACCGGCAAGACGTTCATCGCGTTCCAGATCGCGTGGAAACTCTTTCACGCCCGCTGGAACTTGAGCGGCCAGCCAACGCGCCGCCCCCGCATCCTCTTCCTCGCAGACCGGAACATCCTGGCGAATCAGGCGTACAATGCCTTCTCCGCCTTCCCCGAGGACGCTCTGGTGCGGATCGAGCCGGACGACATCCGCAAGAAGGGCAAAGTGCCCAAGAACGGCAGCCTGTTCTTCACCATCTTCCAGACGTTCATGGTTTCGCCCTCGGATGCCGCCGCATCCGTCAACACCGTCAATCCGGTCAAACCGGTCCTTTCCCCGGCGGTCTACACCGCCTACCCACCCGATTTCTTCGACTTCATCATCATCGACGAGTGTCACCGCGGCGGTGCCAACGACGAGAGCAACTGGCGCGGCATTCTGGACTACTTCGCGCCGGCGGTGCAGATGGGTATGACCGCCACGCCGAAGCGCGATGAGAACGTGGACACCTACCGCTACTTCGGCGACCCGGTCTACATTTACTCCCTTAAGGACGGCATCAACGACGGCTTCCTGACGCCGTTCAAGGTGAGGCAAATCCAGACCACGCTCGACGAGTACGTCTATACACCCGATGATTGCGTCCTGGAAGGAAGCATCGAAGATGGCAAGCTTTACGACGAGGAAGACTTCAACCGCATCATCGAGATCAAGGAACGGGAGAAGAAGCGGGTTGAAATCTTCATGGCGCTGATTGACCAAAAGGAAAAGACCCTCGTCTTTTGTGCGAGTCAAATTCACGCGTTGGCCGTCCGTGACCTCATCAACCAGATGAAGACCAGCACCGACCCGAACTACTGCCATCGGGTCACGGCCCACGATGGCGAACTGGGCGATCAGCATTTGCGCGCCTTCCAGGACAACGAGAAGACCATCCCCACGATCCTTACGACCTCGCAGAAGCTCTCCACGGGCGTGGATGCCCGCAATATCCGCAATATTGTGCTGATGCGGCCCATCAAACGGATTATCGAGTTCAAGCAGATCATCGGGCGCGGCACGCGGCTTTACGACGGCAAGGACTACTTCACGATCTACGACTTCGTGAAGGCGTGCCAGCATTTCGGCGATCCGGAATGGGACGGCGAACCCATCGAACCGGAGCTTTGCCCGCAGTGCGGGTGCCAGCCGTGCGCGTGCGAGAAGCCGCCACCGCAACCGTGCCCGGTCTGCGGCCAGACTCCGTGTGTCTGTCCGCCGGAAATTTGCCCGAAATGCGGCCAGCGGCCATGCGTGTGCAAAAAGCGGGAAAGGGTGAAGGTAAAACTGGCGGACGGCAAGGAGCGCACCATCCAGCACATGATGATGACCAGCTTCTGGCACCCCGACGGCACACCCATGTCCGCTCAGCAGTTCATGGAACTGCTCTTCGGCAAGCTCCCGGACTTCTTCAAAGACGAAGCCGAACTCCGGGCCATCTGGAGCGCCCCCGACACGCGCAAGAAACTCTTGCAAGGGCTGGCCGAGAAAGGTTTTGGCCACGACCAACTATCCGAAATGCAGAAGATCATCGATGCCGAAAAGAGTGATCTTTTCGACGTGCTGGCCCATGTGGCCTACGCCTTGCCGCCGGTCACCCGTGAAGTCCGGGCCGCAAACGCAAGCGTTCACATCAACACCCGTTTCAGCGCCAAGCAGCAAGTTTTCCTGGATTTCGTCCTACAGCATTACATCACGGTCGGCGTGGAAGAACTCGATCAGGAGAAACTCACGCCGCTGCTCCTGCTAAAATACCACAACTCCCTGGCCGATGCCGTAGCCGACCTCGGCGGCCGGCCCGAAGAAATCAACAAAGCCTTCGCCGGTTTCCAGAAGTATCTTTATCAACAAACGGCTGCGGCATGACGGATCGGGCCACCCCCGTGCCAGCAGCCACCGCCAAAGAACTCGAAGACATGCCCTGCTAAACGTGCCCCACCATTTCTTATCAAAAGGAGAGGCTTAATGAGCGTACTTGGGCCCCGACAGGGGACGGGCCTTCCCTTTATTCCACAATTGACACCCGCCCCGACTCCGGCGTATTCTGATGCCATGGTGATGCAAGGTTAACGAGAGTTCCAGATGCGAGACATCCAATTCCACTGCAAACACTGCAAGCAGTCACTTGAGGCACCCGGCGACATGCACGGCACCACGATTCGGTGCCCAACGTGTACAAAGCCCATTAAAGTGCAGGCCCGACAAGGGACGGGCCTTTTATCCATCAGATTTCAGTTTTTCTCTCCGCTTATAATCGTCAGCGCCGGGTTTATATGCGCCGGGTTATTATTGACGGTTCCACTCGGCATCCTGT
>JBIJDW010000121.1:0-8438 GCA_044343885.1 Kiritimatiellia bacterium | reverse complement strand
TTCCGCAGGAGGCGCAGATCCTGAGCGGCACGATCCGAGACAACATCACCTACGGCCACGCCGGGGCGTCGCCGGCGGATATCATGGCCGTGGCCAAGGCCGCCGACTGCCACGACTTCATCATGGAGCTGCCCGTCAAGTACGAGACGATTGTCGGCGAGAAGGGGACCTCGCTCTCCGGGGGCCAGCGTCAGCGCATCTCCATCGCGCGGGCGTTGCTGACCCATCCCGACGTGCTGCTGCTGGACGACTGCACCTCGGCGCTGGATGCCGAGACCGAGCGCCGGCTACAGGAAACCCTCGCCAGCCTGATGGTCGGCAAGACCGCCGTCATCGTCTCCCAGCGCGTCTCCATGGCCCTGCGCTGCCACCGCGTGGTCGTTCTCGACCAGGGCCGCATCATCGAAAACGGCCCCCCGGCGCGTCTTCTCGCCAATGACGGCACCTTTGCCGCCCTCCATCGCCAGCAGACGGCGTGATCGGTGGCCGGCCGTCATGAGTCCGTTGTTTTGGGTGTGGTAGATAAATGGAGGGGAGAAGGGGCGGATTAGGGACGGGCATCCCATCAGCCCTTCATATTGGTAATCACCACCACCGGATCATACCAGCTAGGCGTCCATGCCGTGCAGAAGACAAGAAGGAAGCAGACCGCGAGCAAAGCTCGCGAACGCTGAACATGGAACATCGAACATCTTACAAAACGTGCAACCGACGGGGTTGTGCAGGAGACTATTTTTTTTCATCGCCCGGATCGTGCTCGTAGGCCAGCACGTCGCCAGAGGCCGGATTGCACATCAGGATCAGATCGTCGGCGAAGAGGGGGTTGTAGTAAGCCAAAGCGACGGCATCGCCGCCGATATCCTCGTTCCGCGGCAGGCGCCATCCGTTGGTGTTTCCGTTTTGCGAGTGGACGATGAGTCGCCCTGGCACGGACGACAGCAGTTGATCCGGCAGCGCCGGGCCGAGGGCGCTCTGGGGACGCGCCTGTCCGTCAAGCCGCCAGCGCGAGCCGCTCGAACTGGCATCGGGATTGAGCACCATCACCTCGTTGGTCCCGTTTTCCATCCTGCGAGACGCAATGATGGCGTCGGTGCCCATGCTGGGCACCGCGTAATCGAAAGAGAACGGGTCGCCGTGTGATCGGCCTAGTATCCGTCCGTTACCGCCATCGAACAGAAATACAATTTTATTCGTGGTCTCAGCCAGCACCGTGCCGTTGGGCATCCCCTGGCTCTTGGTGATGATCATGTCCGGTGGCGTGGTCCAGAGCACGACGCCGCTCCGGCGATCCCGCACGCTCAGTCGCCCGTCCGCGATCACCGGGATCTCCCGCTCCGGGGTGCGGGGAAACGTCAGCGTCCACAGTCCTCCCTGCGAGGCCTGAAGGGCCAGATCCTGCCGGATCGTCGTGACGGGGCGGCTGAATGCGACGTCACCTGTCCAAGGATCCAGCGTTAGGAACGCGGCGCCCCCATTCGGCTCACAGCGCATGAGAAAGACGCCCGTCGGTGCATACGCGAGCGGCACCGGCAGCACCCCGGCTCCCTGCAACGTTTCCATCTCCCTGCGCCGCCAGACGACTTGGCCGGTCAGCACATCCACGCTGGTCAGCACGCCGCCATCCGCCTGAGAACCGACCCCTGCCAGGCCGATCTCGCTCAGGACGGGGTGCCGGTTCTCGGAGTCGGGGCGGAGCAGCGCGTTCGTCGTACAGGTGCCTGACCAGAGATCGATGAGCGCGGCGCTGTCGCCGGCTCGCATCGACACGACGGAGGTCTCATCATCCATCGATAGCAGGGTCCGGCTGCCGTCCTGCGCCGTGTTGGGTGACCCCGCTATCTGCCAACGCGGCAGGCCGGTATCCAGAGCCAGGCATCCAATCTGATCGACGCTCAGGTCCCGGTAGAACAGGCCAGCAGGGACAATCTGGAGATTTGAATGGGGCGCCAGTTTCTTGCGCCAGCGCAACCGCCACGGGGGGCGGGCCACCGCAGTCGCCAAGCGCCCGTCTGCCGCCGCCTTCACGGCCGCACGCTCCAGGTTCTCCGGCACGCGGGCACCGGCAAACAGCCGTGGCCAGTCGTCGCGCAGTCTCACCGCGCCCCGGCGTCCGTGCATCCGCTCGTAGAGATGCAACAAGGCGTCCGTAATCGCACCTCCGGACGAAGGCCCCGACAGCACCAGCGACCGTTGCAGAATGGCCTCCGCCATGCCCAAGTCTCCGCGATTGGTCGCGACTTGCGCGGCCCGGAGCGCCGCATCCCGGCCTGCGGTCGTTCCAGCAAAGACCGTGGCCACCTCGACGAGCGCCGTGCAGGCGGGCGCCGGACCGAGCCGGGCCAGCGCATTCGAGGCCGGTTCCTCGAGGAACGCCAGTCCTCTGGCATCGCCGACTGTCAGCGAGCGAATCCGCCGTGAGGCCAGTCGCGGCGCCGACACCTCCCAGTTCGGGTCGTCCAAGGTGGGCGGGAGGGTCACGCCGGATACAGTGAGAAGCGCCGTGTACAGGGCCAGCGCCCCGTTGGTGTCGCCGGTCCGTTCGCGGAGCTGCGCCAGCCGCCAGGTCGATTCGGCGCGCTCCGCCGCCGTGGCGGCCAGCTCCAGCGCCTCAGCATGCAACGCCTTTGCCGAGCCGTCATCCTGTTCCGATGCGTGCCACAGCGCCGACAGCAGCGAGCTGCGGGCGAAATCCTCGCCGCCGCCGCGCTGCCGCTTCCGAGCCTCCCGGAGATCCGCAACAGCGTCCGTGTAACGCCCGATGACCACGTTCAGGGATCCCCGTTCCAAGTAGGCGTCTGCCATCGGGTTCCGCCTCAGACGTTCGTCCAGACGGGCGAGTGTTTGGCGGGCGCTGACAAGGGCATACATCCGTTCAGGCCCGGCAACCAGCAGTTGCTCGCCGTTCACGTAGAGGTTTCCCAACGGCAGGTTGTCCATCGTCTGCGCCTGCATCGAGCCGAGCGCCGTCCCGTCTGCGGCTTTCAGGCACAGGATTTTCCGACCGCACGGGATCAGGACATCGCGACCGAACAGAGCGCCGCGCCCCGTGCTTCCCGCGAGCGGTCTCCGCCACCGCTCTCGCCCGTCCGTCACGTCCAGGCAGGCCACGGCCCGACCGCCAGCCACGATGAACGAATCGCCTTGGCGGCCTACAACGTAGTCCACGCCTTCGGGCTTGCCCCGCGTCCACAGCCGTGTTCCCTTTCGCCGGTCGAACGCCAGGATCTCTTGCGAGCCTTCCGGCATCGACACCACCGTCTCACCCGCGACCAGCACCAGGCTCTCCTCCCACGTTTCCGGCTTTGTCGGCAGCGTCGAGCCTGCGTTCGCCGCGGGAACATCCGCTTTCGTGACCGCCGCGTTGACGTCGTTTGTGGATAAAGATTCTATCCACGTCTCGTAGAGGGTCGTCCACAGGACCGAGCCGTCGCAGCCGTCCAAGGCGCTCACCGAACCGTTGCCGTCGCTGAGATAGGCTTGCGCGCCGTCCACGGTGAGGGTCAGGGGCGCGGCGCGGGGCGGCCCGAAGGTGAATGCGTAGGTCAGCCGCGTCCGCCAGACCAGGCTGCCGCGGTCCGGGTCGAGTCCGACCACGCTGAGTCCGGAATCATCCTCGACCGGTGCGAGCAGCAGGCCGGCGCACGGCACGGGTGCCGCCGCGAAGCGGATCGCGTTGGTCCGCCACGGGCGCGGCGCCTCCGCAGCGCTATTCGTGGAGCAGTCGCGGCCGATCCGCCAGAGCAGTCGCCCCGTGTCCGCCTCGTAGGCCGCCAGGGCATTGCCGCGGGGGAGGGCCTGTGTTTTGCCATCTCGTGTCATCGGCCGGAATGTATTCAAATCGAGGGATGCCCGGTAGTTGTCCTCGACGCAATACACGCGTCCGCCGGCGAGGCTTGCCGCGCGGTTCAGCCGGTTTCCGAACACCCACGCCTCGGCGGTCGACGGCGAGGCGTTCCACGACATCTGGACCGTGAAGGCATCCGCGCCATTCGGCACGATTTCGGGAGCATGCGCCGTGTACTGAAGGTCTCGACCTGTGTCCAGATCGACCACGGCAAGCGCGTCAAAGCCGTTGATCCAGGCCCTGTTCCCGGCGAAGATCGGTTCGGCAGCGGGCCGCAGGCGCCGGTCCGTCATGCACGCCGCCGCGTATCCGCGGCGCATGCGGAATTGGGGAGGCAGGTTGGTTCGGACGCCGTCGCCGGGCGTGTCGCGAATCGCTCCCGGATCCAGGTTCATTCCCCAGCGTATGACCCAGGCGTCATCCGCCGCCAGATCCGGGATGGCGCTCCCGCGGACGCCGTCGCGCGACGGCCCTCCGTAGGCCATCGTCCAGGCGTTCGACGGGGATGCCGCTGCCGGGCGAAGTTCCGCGCCGAGGGATGACCATCGATGGGTGTCGCCATGCTTCTGGAGTTCCGCCCAGGCCCATTGCGCCTGGGCCGCATCACCGACTCGCGCGCAGGCCACTAGCAGACGCGCCAGCAGTTCGGAACGCGGCACAGCGGCCGTCGGACTTTCATCGAGAAGGTCGAGCAACACTCGGTGCGCGTCCCGGAAGCGTGCCTGGTCGAGATAGAGACCGGCCAGGCGCAGACCGGCGGCGGCGTTCGCCGGACCGGGCAGGCCATTCCGATACACGGCATCCAGCGCCGCCGCGTCCATCGGCAAGGGCCGTCTCTGATTTCCTGCCGATGCGGCCTCTTGAAGCCGATAGATCGCCAGGGTGCGCTCTGGAAGCGATCGAAGCAGGTCCAAGGCTACCTTCCGCGCCGGCCGGAAGGTGGTGCCATTGGTGGAGGCCAGGGCCGCCGGGCTGGTCCGCAGGATATCCAGAATCAGCGGAATCGCACGATCCAGATTCCCGGATCGCAGCGCGACCGTGGCGCGGGCAAACCAGACATTGACCTCCGCGTCCGGCTCAATGATCGCACTGATTTCAACCGGTTGGTCGCTGGTGCATACGTCCTGTGCCAGCGCGCAGGATAGGCCCACGAGCCAGACGAAGCACGCCGCGCGCACCCGGGCGTACCCGAATTGCATGCCAAGCTTCACCATGAAAGGCTTGGCCAGACCGTTGATCGTGTGTACGTTGTGTTCATTGCGGTCAGGGTTTGGGGCGTTCAAACTCCTCGTCACGGATTGTCTCCTCGTGTATTGAGAAATACCGCATTCTATCAGAGGCCCTCACGCAATTCCATCGTGTTTTCCGGCTATTCGTCGCGTGTCGGTGGAACCGTCCCGATTTCGAGCTTCACGGCGGCCTCCGTTCCATCGGGTTTTCGGACCGTCAGCTCCACGGCCTGGCCGGGCTTGCTCTTTCTGAAGGCGGCCAGATAATCGCGGACGGTCTGGATGTTGGCCGCGTCGAACTTCAGAATCTGCCAACCGGGTTCGATTCCGGCTTTTGCAGCCGGCGAATCCGGGTCCACGTCTTGCGCCCGGACGGCTTTGTCCGCTTCGACCACGGCGATGCCCAGGTAGGAAGCCTTTTCCACCGCCGGTTTCGGCGCTCCCGGAGCGAATGCAGTCATTTCGGGCCTATCTCCCAGCTTCGCTTTGACATCCAGCGGGGCACCATTCCGTTCCAGCCGGATTTCGATCTCCTCGCCCACGCCGTGATGCACCACCGCCTCCATGAGGTCATCCTTCGTCTGAATGGGCGCTCCTTCCAGAGAGACGATCACGTCGCCTTTGCGGATGCCGGCAATCGCGGCTGGGTTCTGGGGCACCGCAGCCTTGACGACCAGCCGCTGATCCTTCTCTTCCGTCATGACGCCCAGGAACGGGATGACGCTGATCGTCTGTTTCAGCACCCACGCTTTCCAGTCGCGCTCGACTTCGGAGACGGGCTTTCCAAAGACCACCTCGATCGCCTCCTGGGCGGATTTGTCGCCCGCGTAATTCGAGGCCTGGGTGTACTCGTCGTAGAATGCCTTGAGCAGCCCTTTCTCCTGGAGGTAGAAAAACATGCACCGGGCCTGGGCATAACAGAGGTTTGCATTTCTATTAAATGTGGCGTTGGGGATCGACACAAAGATCTTCCAGGGAATCGACCGGCCCGCTTTCACCGCCTGCTGCATCACCGCTATCCGGTAGCTGGGCATCGGAATGACCTTGCCGTCCTCCCTCCGGGAGGACTCGAACAGCGTGGAAAGCCCTTCCTTGATCCAGATCGGATGTTCCTGCTGACGGGCCGTCTGGTCGGCCCAGTGAAGGCCGTGCGTGAACTCGTGGAGCACCACGCTGGCCTGAAGCAGCTTGGAAGCGGGTCGTTCGGCGCAGAACAGGGTGTTGTTGTCCTGATTGAAGAACCCGCCCACGCCGCGCGGCATGGCCTTGGGGCAATCCGCCGGGGTCAGGAGCACGATGTACAACGGCTGCTCCGGCTTGTTATCTAAAAGATCGCGCCAGAGGCCATCCGCAAACTCATCCAAGCCCCGGCGCACCTGGGCGAAGGCGTCGTCTGACGAGGCGTAGAGATAGACCAAGCGGCGCTCCCCGTCGTAGACCGACTTGTACGCCTTGGTGGATATCTTCTGCCGCGCCAGATTCTCGGTGATCAGCCTCACGGCGCGCTCGCTCGCCTGTTCCTGGTATTCATCTTTCCGGGCGAACAGCTTCTTGTAAGCCGCCTCTCCGCGCAGGCTGTCGAGGTCCGGATCGCGCGCGATGTGGACGAAGCTCACAAAGCCCTCTTCGACTGACTTGCGCAGCCGTTCCAGCGCCTTGACCTTGTCGCCGGTGAGCGCATGCGCGCAGGCGGCGTTGTACAGCACCGGAGCGTTCGCAGGCTGAGACAGGAGAATCGCCTCGTATTTCTCGAGCGCCTGGACGTACTCCTTCTTCTTCATCAGTTCGTTGCCTGTCCCGAACCACTCGCCGAGTTTCTTGGGATCCGGCTTGGACGGCGCCTGCGGAATCGCGCCACCGTTCTCCCCAGGGCCGACCGGCTGGCCGTCGAAGAGCGGCCCGTCCGGGTTTGGAATCGTGTCGGATCGAGCCGCCAGCACGGCGGCCAAAAGACCGATCAGCACCAGACCGCGTCTGGAGCGAATGAACACAGTAGGTCTCATAACTTCCTTCCTTTTTGTCGACAGATTCGAGGGAATCGATTCATTCGAATGAGTCGATTCCCTCGATTTTTATCACGGCTTCTTCCCGCCATCCCCCGGATCGTGCTCATACGCCAGCACGTCGCCGGTGTCCCATCCAATCATCAGGATCAGTTCGCCGGCTTTGAATAGGCTGTACGCATAACTGCCCGCCGGGTTGGGGACATCCTTCTCCGCTGGTAGCCGCCACCCGTTCACGTTCTCGCCCCGCTCGTTGATGACGTGAAGGAACGATTTGCGGGACTTCCAGTCCTTTTCGCTTGTGGACGTGTTTGCCAGAATGAGCCCCGGCATCCGGGGACTCAGCAATGCTATCGGATGCTCGTTGGTCAGAACGGAGGAGAATACCACGTTGCTGACGGCCGGGTCCAGCACCACGACTTCGTTCGTGCCTCCGGTAGTGAAGTTCACGATGACGGAGTTGCCGTACCGGAGTTGTGATGCGTACTTGTATTCCTTTCGGATTTCCCCCGACCGGCTCACGATGCGGCCCGTGTCGCCATCCAACAGCAGCAATTCATTGTCGGCGGTCTGGGCCAGCACCAGACCGTCGGTCATGACCTGGTGTTTGACGATCGGAAGCTCCCGCGGCGTGGTCCAGACGACGGCACCGGAAGTTGGATCCTTCACCGTCAATTGCCGCTCTTCCGATTGCAGTTCCGGGGTCCCTCTTCTCGCGGGCGGTTCGTCCTCCGGGTTCCTCATCTTCAGCGCGGCGGTGTACCACTCCTTGTCGTCGGCATCCAGACGGCGTTTCGCGGCGATGGTTCCAGTCGAGGGATCCAGCCAGGCCATGCTCCTGAACCCATCTCTCTCGCGCTGGTAGTTGCAGAATGCGATTCCGGCGTCTGAACCCGGACGGAGCATGATCATGGAGCTGCCGTCCAGAAACTGCGATATTTCGCTGCGCCTCCATGTCACTTGACCGGTTAACAGATCCAGCCCCGCAAGGCCGCCGCCAACCGCGTCGGCCGTGACAATCGCCATGCCGTGCCGCCCGGCGACAGGGAAATTGAACCAGTTCTCCGGAATGGCCCCGAGCGCTCTGTTCGTCGTGGCGGCGCCCGACCACAGGTCAACGCTCTCGCCGACATCGCCGTTGAGCAGGAGCAGGTTGATTTCGGCCCACTGTAGATCCATCTGGGGCAAGTCGCGAAAACCGGCTTTTTGCAGCCAGCGCTCCGTCACCCATGTGTCGCGTTTCCAGCGCATCGCGCCGGTGTCCAACGCCAGGCATCCCACCTGCGTCGGTTCTTTCTTGGCGTTCTTGTCCCGGGACGCGGTGTGCTCGTTCTTGCGCTCCCAGTAGACCAGTCCCGCGGG
>JBIJDW010000454.1:0-2515 GCA_044343885.1 Kiritimatiellia bacterium | reverse complement strand
TGAACCCTGATCTTCTCCCCGTGTGATGCGCAGCGTTACTTGCGATCCCGCCAAACCTTTTTTTACCTCAAACGCCCGGGTCGTCCGGTTGTGTATGCGGACATCGGCCACAATCGGCTCGCCCACCAAGTAGACCGTGTGGGGCGTATGTATCAGCAGGCCCATCTCCTGCGCACTGCACCACAGCGCAGCCCCGAACACCCAGACTCCTAGTCCAACCATTATTTTGGTCATCTTACTCCCCTTCTCTGAATCTCTTCGGCTAAACCTCTGCCACCAGCCCGTCGTAACTGACATCGACACCGGATGGCAACTCCGACTGGAGCGTGGCGTGTTCCAGATCATGGCACAGATGGATCAGATAGGCCTGCGGCGCGCCGATCCGCCGCAGACAGTCGAGCGACTCGTCCACCGTGAAATGCGTGTCGTGCGGCACATAGCGGAGCGCGTCCAGAACCATCAGATCAACGCCTCGCAGCGCCTCGACAGACGCTTCGGGCATGTGGTGACAATCCGGAACAATGCCCACCGCGCGCCCCTCCCAGTCAAACCGGAAGCCACACACCTGCCCGTCGCCGTGCACGACCGGAATCGGCTGCACCCGCACATCGCCAACCACAAACGGCGCCGCGATTTCGCAAAACTCGGCCAGCGGCCGATAAATCCCCGGCTTGCGCACTGTCCCCACGTAGTTGAAGATCCGGCGAATTTCCGCCAGCGTCTCGTTTTGCGCATACACGGGGATCGCCTGCCCCTGCATCGTGTTAAAGCGTCGAATGTCGTCAAACCCGAAGACATGATCGGCATGCGCATGGGTAAACACCACCGCATCAATTCGAGACACCTGAAACGTCAGCGCCTGTTCCCGAAAATCGGGAGGCGTGTCCACCAGTATCCGCGTCTCCCCGGCCGACACATAGACGCTCGTGCGCCGCCGCCGATTGCGGAGGTCGGCGGAATGGCAGACCGGACAGCGGCAGCCGATCATCGGAATGCCGACTGACGTGCCGGTTCCCAGAAACTGAATGTGAAAGTCGCTGCCAGCCATGGTGTTTCCAATCGTTTCAGTCAAGGAACGAATTTTCCAGAGAATTCCCTGCCCGCAGTGGCTGCGGGAAGGGACGCGCCATCCTCTTGATAGATTGTGATCCACTCTTCCACGGCTTGACAGAGTTCTTTATAGACCTTGGCCTCGTTGTCGCCGTGAACTCCGCCAAGCATAAGTCCAGGGCATGTGCCAATGTAGCACTGATCCTCTTCCGACCATTCGACAATCTTGAGGGTGCGGATCAGCTCTCTGATTTTCTTTGGCATGTCCGTATAGTACTATACTAGAACTCTGTGAGTCAACGAACAGTCTCTTCGTTGACAAGGGCCATTTAAAGGACTATAGTGCCATCCAATCATTTGCGTGCGCTCACTATGAATACTCCCGCCATCTTGATTATCGCCATCGGCCTGATCGCCGGCGTGGCACGAACACAGACTCAGCCCACGGCCGCCAGCCCGGCGTCCTCTGGAACCAACGTCTATTTCGCCTCCTACGGCATGGTCACCGTGGACTCTGAGGAGACAGCTGCAACGCTGCAGGAAATGGTCGGAGATCGCGCCAAGCTCACCTATTACAAGCCGAATAACAAGCTTCTGGTCTACGGTTCTCCGGAGGCGCATCGGATCCTGCGGGACGCATTGCGGGACCTGAACGCACCCCGTCGCAACGTGCGGATCGAAGTCTCCTTTGACGAGCAGCGGGACACCTCCGAAACGGAGGCGTCGATCCGCGGTTCAGGTAGCGTGATGGCCACCCACGCAGGGGTCAGCGGCACGGCTCACATCACGCCGCGGGCCGAGTCGCGCACGACCGCCACCACCACGCAGACCCGTCAGCGGCTTCTGGTGCAAAGCGGCTCCGAGGCCTCGCTACGGGTCGGCGAGACCGTTCCTTTCGTCGACGAGCTGATCGTCTTGGGCCGCCGTTATGGCATCATCTCCCGCGAGGTGACGCTCCGCAACGTGGGGACGTCGCTGGGCGTGCGCGCCCGTATCATTGGTGATGGTCCCGGAGTGCAGCTCACGCTGACGCCCGAGCTTTCGGGCGTGTCCAGCGGCCGGTCGCAGCGGATCCGCTACACGCAACTGGCGACCACGCTGACCGCCAATGACGGCGCTACCGTCACGCTCGCCACATTCGGAGAGAACGCCGACTTCTACCGGATTTTCCTGGCGGGGCTGGCCCGCACACGCGACTCATCCTCCATGCAGATCACGCTCCGCGTCACGATTGAAGCGCCATCCGGCGCCCCAGAGCCGGTGCCCACGAGATAGCGACGGCGGAGGAGAAATGTACAAAAGCTTTCAGTTTTCAGCTTTCAGCTTTTCGGCTTTTCAGTATTGGAGTCCCCCATGCCCAACTACGACTACGAAGCGTCAGACCCCGCCCGTTCCTGTCCGACCTGCCTCACGGGTTTCGAGCGTTTTCAGCCCCTCGATGCGCCACGGCTGACCGCCTGCCCCG
>JBIJDW010000120.1:0-8471 GCA_044343885.1 Kiritimatiellia bacterium | reverse complement strand
CCGATCAATTCGGCAAACGCCGCCTCGTCGTTGGTGCCCGCAAACACGGCCAATAGTTCGCCATCACTGGGTTTGGATGTGTCATTCATGTGATTACGTCCAGTCTCCACCCTCTATCCCAGAGCCGGGGATTGCGATTCTTCAAAAAAAAGTGCAGGTGGCCGTTTTGCCAACCGAGGCGCTTGCAAAACCTCCTTCGTCGGTTCTGCAAGCGCCGTATTCAGAAGCCAGAATTCAGAATTCAGAATTGGAACCCTCTCACGGGCAACGTGTTCTATTATTCTGACTCCTGTCTTCTGTATTCTGACTTCTCTCTTGCAAACACCCCAGAGGGGGTTTTGCAAGAGCCTCAACCTGCATTTCGCTGTTGCAATGGAAGGGCGGAGTCCACTATGCTGGTACCCGGTTGTCTGAAAGAAAACGGAGGCGGGTCATGGCTGACTGGCGTGCGGAACTCGGCGGCATCATCAACGGCAAGGGGCGGTCGACGCGCGCGGAGCAGGAGAACGCGCAGTTTGAGGCGTTTCTGGGCCGCGTGGTCACGCCCGCCCTGCGGCAGTTGGCCTCCGAGCTGACGGGCTATGGGCGGGACGCCTCGATCCGCGAGGCGCCAGCCAGCGTGGTGCTGACGGTCCGCAAGGAGGGGCTGGAGGAGATCACCTTCCGCGTCATGAAGCGCTATCTCTCCAGCGGCATCGTCCCGTATGCCGAGGTCCGGGTCGCCAAAGGCAACCGCTACGCCAAATATGATGCGTCGTTTCGCGACACGCTCCCGATCGATGTCGATTCCGTCACCGAAGCAGAGATCATCGCCTGCTTCATCAAATACTATCGGATGCTCCACGACGGCGACGTGGTCTGACGGACGAGGCGCTTGCAAAACCTCCTTCGTCGGTTATGCAAGCGCAGTATTCAGAAGCCAGTATTCAGTATTCAGAATGGGAACCCTCACCGGCAACGTGTACCATTATTCTGACTCCTGACTCCTGACTCCTGAATTCTGACTTCTCTCTTGCAAACACCCCAGAGGGGGTTTTGCATGAGCCTCAAATGACCAGCGGCACCTTCTCCCATTTGCGCAGCCAGCGGGGGAACACCTGCGGGTCGCCGGGGACGGCGAGCAGCGCGTGCCAGTAGCGGTGGTTGGAAGAGACTTCAAAGAAGCGGATCTCGACGGGAACGCGTTCCGCCGAGAAGCGTGTGGCCAGCCTGCGGCGCAGCTCGTCGGCGCTCCCCCCCTGCATGATGCGGCCCTGGATGAACCAGCGGTCGGCCGTCACGCGCGCCGCGCGCCACGGCCAGTCGGTCGAGGGATCATCCACGTGCGAGCCGCGCCAGACGTCGTAGATCCGCTCGTCCACCTTCATGGCTGCGCCGACCCGCTGAGCGTCGCTGGCGGCGGACAGGACTGGCAGCCGGCGGCCGCCGAAGCGCAGGGAGGTCCGCTCCGCCTCGCGCAGCACCCGCGGGACGGGGATGTCGAGCAGGGCACCGAGCCGGGAGAAGAGCTGGCGGCAGGCGTCGGCATCCAGCAGGCAGGCCGATGGCGCGAGCGACGAGAGCGTCCGCTCGGCGCCGGTCGTCCAGCGGTTCGGACGGAGGACGATGCCGGTGACGTCCATCTGCGAGAAGATCGCGCGCACGCTGTCGGCCGCCTGGGGCGTGAGGGTGTTCTCCTCGGCGGTCTGGCAGTCGAATACGTAGAGGCGTCCGTTGCGGCAGACGGCCACATCGAGTCGGAGGGGGTCTTCCCGGAGCGAGGTCCAGGCGATGTGGACGTTGATGCGGACGTGGGGCACGCCCAGGGCCTGGAGGGTGGTGGCGAGAAAGTCGCGCAGGTCGTAGTCGCTTTCGCGGCACGGCGCGCCGGTGCCGGCCGCGACCATCTCGCGCCAGTTCCAATTGGTCGGGACGCCCGCCGCGACCATGCGTGCGACCTCGTCGACGGTGAGGGCGAGGGGCGCCCGGCTTTCGCGCCAGCGGATCTCGGCGACGCCGTGGCAGAACGGCTCCAGCAGGTCGGTGAGCGGACCGCCGTCCAGGACATCGGCGGGGGGCGGCTCGATGCTCCCGGCGACGGCCTTGCCCGAGGCGGGGTCGCGGATCAGTTGCGACCAGGAGCCGTCGCGTTCGCGGGAGATGAGCGTCACGGCGGGTTCAGCCAAAACGGCGGCGGCCATGGCCACGCGCACGGGCAGTGTCGCGGCGGTGGCGTCGATGACCCACGCCTTCAACTCGGGATGAAACGTCTTCCAATCGGCGAACCGGCGGGCGAAGGCGTCGGCCGTGTTGGCGGACGTCTCACCGGGGACGATCACCTTCAGGCGGGGCCACCGCTTGGACGCGATGCGGCGGAGGGTGTCGGCGGCCTGTTTCGAGCCGGCGATGTCGTCCGTGGCGAAGAGGCAGGCGACGCCTTCGGGGCGTGCCGCGCCGTACCAGCCGAGGCTGCGCAGATGGCTCCAGGCATCGGGGCCGGCAAAGGTAATGAAGCCGGTGGCGGGGGTGAGGACTGGCGGCATGTGACGCTCCTTCAGGCAAGGCTCTGGCAGGTGACGGGACAAGGGGATCACAGCCGCGCGCTGACGAAATCACGCAGGGATGCGACCGACGAGAAATGGGCGAGGTTGAAATCGCCATCCTCGATCTGGACGCCGAACACCTCTTCGAGGCCGACGACGAGTTCGAGGAGGCTGACCGAATCCACGCCGTAGGCCTCGGTCAGCGAGGCGTCGGTTGCGATCGCTTCGGGCTTGATCTGCAGGAACAGCCGTTCAACGATCATCGCTTTGAGTTTGGTTTCAATATCTGCGTTGTCCATACTATTTCCCCGTGCTTAGGCATCTCATATCATCAAACGAGGAACATGTTACCTGAAAGCGGCGGTCTTTCCAATCCGAATTCCGCCGAATTCCGCTTGACCCCGAAATCCGGCTTCGGTTAAGCTGCGAGAAGTGACAATACCTGAACATCCGGTTCCGTTATCCCGCATCTACCGCAGCTTTGCGTGGGTCGGGGCGGTGTTGTTTGGCGGCGGCTACGCCATGCTGCCGCTGCTGGAGCGCGAGGTCGTCGAGCGCCGGCGGTGGTGTACGCTCGCGGAGATGAGCGAATTGTACGCCCTGGCGCAGGTCATTCCCGGAGTCATCGCGGTCAACACGGCCCTACTGGTGGGACACCGCTATCGCGGCGCGGCGGGCGCGGCGGTGGCGGCGCTGGGGATGGTCAGCGCGCCGATTGTGGTGATCCTGGCCGTGGCGTCGGCGTTTGTGTGGGTGTCCGAATGGCCGCTTCTGGCGCGGCTGTTCGCCGGGCTGCGTCCGGCGGTGGCGGGACTGCTGCTGGTCACGGCGTTGCGGATGGTCGGGCGCGGCAAACACTGGGAACGGGGTGTGGCCGCAGGGGCGTGTCTCGTGATGCTGGTCGGCGCGTCGGGTCCGCTCGGATTGATCCTCGGCGCGATCGTGGCCGGGCTGTTGTGGCAGGCTTGGGCCGTGGCGCAGACGCGGAACGAGGGGACACGATGAGCGTCCTGTTCCAACTGATGGCGGTGTTCTTCAAGATCGGATTGTTCACGATCGGGGGCGGACTGGCCATGCTGCCGTTGATCCGTAGCGAGATGCTGGCGCTCGGGTGGATGTCGGAGACGGAGTTCCTCGACATCCTGGCCGTGGCGGAGATGACGCCGGGTCCGATGGCCGTCAACACCGCCACGTTTGTCGGTTTCCGCGTCGGCGGTGTGGCCGGGGCGCTCGTAGCGACGCTGGCGCTCGTGTTGCCGTCGCTGCTGGTGGTGTGCCTGTTGGGCGCGGTGTGGCGGCGGCACCGCAACGCTCCCGCCAGCGTCCGCGTGCTGGCGCTACTGCGTCCGGTGGTCGCCGGGCTTGTCCTGGCCGCCGCGCTGGGGCTTTTCGCCGCCTGCGTTTTGCCCGTGATGATCGGAGAAGGGGGATTTGACGCACGCACGGTCGATTGGCGGGGCCTTGTGGTGTTCGCCTTGGTGGGGGGTGCGACCTGGCGCTACCGGGTCAATCCGCTGCTCGGCATGGCGGGCGGCGCCCTCGTTGGTTTTGTGCTGTATAGCTTCTGACTCCGCTTGACAGAGCCGATGGGAAACGCCATCATCTAGCGCATTTAAGGGCTGACTTCGCTAGCGCTCGTCAAGGCCAGCACCGGAGTAAGGCATGAAGAACCCCATGGACAGACAGCTTGAGAAGCGCCTCTCGGATCGTGCGGTGGCGATCGGCCGCGACGGCGAGGTGGCGGGCTTTGGCGAACTGCTCGATTTGCTGCGCTCTTCTTCCGCCAATGCGCGGCGGCTGGCGGCCTCGGCACTCGGCAAGCTGGCGTGGCTGGGCGTGGACCAGCGTGCCGCCGTGGCCGCGCTGGCGCCGGTGGCGCGGAACGATCCGCATGCGCAGACCCGCCAGTATGCGATCAAGGCGCTGAAGGCCTACGGAGCTGTGGCCGAGCCCTGCCTGCACGACCTGCGCGACGTGGCGGCCAACGCGGCCGAAAAAGACTACATCCGGCGCGATGCGGCGTCGGCCGTGGAGCATATCGAGGAAGTACTTCGAATTGCAGCCGCTGCTGCCGTGCATCAGTGCCAACGTTGCAGCGCAGCGGTCTCGGCAGATGAATATGCGCGGTCGCATGCTTCCTTCCAGCGGCCTTTCTGCGACCGGTGCTTCGACGAGGTGTTTCTTGAGCGCCGCAACTTCGAGATGAAAGTCGAGTTGGCCAAGACCATCGAGGCGGCTGACGGCACAGTCGTGCAATCGGCAGGCGAGCGCAAGATCGCCGAGTGGCTGACCGCGCACGGCGTGGCCTATCGCTACGACGCCAAGTTCAGGATCATCGGTGAGTTTCAGATCCGCCCGGATTTCTACCTGCCAGAACTCGACGTGTATATCGAGTACTGGGGCCTCGACACGCCGCAGTACAAGATGAGCATGTACAAGAAGCAGACCCTCTACCAGCAGGAGGGCAAGCGTTTGATATCGGTCTATCCCAAGGATCTGCCTGCTTTGGGGCGTCTTCTCTCGGACAAGTTGCATGCCTTCGGCTTCTCGCTACAGGCGACATTGACGAGCGCAGCGAAGTCAGTGAGCTGGCCCCTGGCCACACTCTCCCGCCCACCCGCCACCTTCCCGGCGCCGGGCTTTTCAGCGCCCGGTGTGCAGGCGCTCTTCTACGAGAGCGTGCCGTACCAAGGGCGCCCGACGCGTGTCTTTGCATGGTTGGGCGTGCCGGAGGTGCCCGCGGGACAGACCTGCCCGGGCGTCGTGCTGCTGCACGGCGGCGGCGGCACAGCCATGGACGAGTGGGTGCGCTTGTGGAATGCGCGCGGCTACGCGGCGATTGCCATGGATCAGTGCGGGTGCGTGGAGACGCGACCGGATTGCCGGAGTTATGGGGACCACCAGCGCCACGAGCATGGCGGACCGTCCGGGTGGGATGATTCCTTCGACCGTATCGCCGACCCCATCGAAGACCAGTGGCCCTATCATGCTGTGGCGGCGGCCATTGCCGGTCATTCGCTGCTGGCCGCCCAGCCGGGCGTGGACGCCGGGCGCATCAGTATTACGGGGATCTCCTGGGGCGGATACGCGACCTGCATTGTGGCGGCCATCGATCCGCGGTTGCGGGGCGCCGTGCCGGTCTACGGTTGCGGTTTCATCGGGATCGATTCAGGCTGGAGCGACAACGCCTTCCGCACACGTCCTGCTGAACAGGTGCGGCGCTGGCTCGATCTCTGGGACCCGTCGCATTATCTGCCGGGAGTGACGTTGCCGATGTGCTGGGTCAGCGGCACCAACGACGGCCCATACCCGCTTCCCATACTCCAGAAGTCGTACCAGCTTCCGCGTGGTCCGCGCACACTCTGCATCCGTGTGGAGATGGGGCACAGCCATCCCCACGGGTGGGCGCCAGCGGAGATCGGCGTCTTCATGGACAGCATCGTGCGCGGCGGCGAGCCGCTCCCGCGCCTACGTGAACAGGGGCGCGACGGCGCCAAGGTGTGGGCGGTCTGCGAGAGCCCGCGGCCGATCACGAAGGCGGAGCTCTGTGTCACACGCGCCTTGGGTCACTGGACCGATCGTAAATGGAATATCCACCCGGCGCGCTTCGATGTCGCCACGGGGCGCATCGAGGCTGATCTGCCGCCGCGTGCAACCGCGTGGTTTCTGAATGTGTTTGATGACCGGAACGGTGTGGTGAGTACACCGCACCAAGAACTGGAGCAACCATGAACGCACGTACGCGATGGAAACCGGCGGCAGGCGTCTGGCGGCTTTGGCCAACGCTTGTCTCATGTCTGGTGGTTATACTGGGAGTCTCTATGATGGGCTGTAGCACGACGGGCGGGGCGCTGGAAACCAAAAGCGTGCGTGCGTGGTCTGCGTTTGCTATACCGCGCATGGATGCCATTCTTCTGGATGGCCACGCGACGGACTGGGGTGACGGCGGTTTCCGCGTGGACATGCTGATTCCGGCGGAGGGGCCGATGCCCGCTCCGCAGGTCTGCGCGGTCCGCATGCGGCTGGGGTGGAATGACGCCGGGCTGTTGGTGCTGCTGGACGTTGCGGGGAGCGACTGGAGCGAGGCGGAGAAGATCTCGGAACTCTTTGCCCGCGACTCGGTGGAGTTCTACCTCGCGCGCTATCCGGGTTCAACGGATCGCTGCCAGTGGCTGGTGGCCCCGGGCATGGATGCCCGGTTTCCGGAGCCGCGCTTCTACCTGCAGGATTTTGCCACGACGCCCAAACTGCGGGCGAATGCCGTGGCGCCGAGTCTGGCGCGGCAACGGACCGCCGACGGCTACCGAATGGAAGTGCTGCTGCCTTGGCGGACGCTGGGAATAGCGCCGAAGTCGGGAGACGAGGTGGCCTTCCAGGTGATGGTCAACAGCCATGACCGCAAGGGACGCCCGGCGGATCACCTGCTCTGGTTTCCCATGACGGGCGCGGCGTTTGATAGTCGCAAGTTGCACCGCATCCGGCTGTCCGACAAGGCTTCGCCGCCGGTCACGGCACGCGCCCGCGTGCGGGCCAATCTCCGCGAGGGCAAAACGGAATGCGAGGTGTTTGCGCCGGCGTCGGCGGTCGACCGCGCCGTCCGGCTGCGGTCGGCGGACGGGGTGTTGGCGTCCGGCACACTGGTCGCGAGCACCAACGCGATCGCCCGCGCCACGTTGACCGGGTCTGGAACAGACGATGTGGCGGTCTCGCTCGATGTGGACGGACGGCTGACGGATATCGTGCCGCTGGATCTGCCGCGCGCGGAAATGGCGATTGAGACGCCTGTACGGATGGAATCGGCCGCATCCGGCTTGACGGTCGTGCTGACCCTGCCGGACGCGCCTCCGCCGGGGTATGGCATTGCGCGCCGGCAGTCGGACGAAGCGTGGCAGGTCGTGGCGGAGAATGTTCCCGCTGGCGAATTCCGAGACACCGCTGTGATGAAGGAAAAACGTTACGAGTATGCCGTTACCCGGAAAGGCGACGGGGCCAACTCGGATTACTTCTGGACCGGCAGCGCGCTTCCGTTGCGCGACACGCGCGGCACCCTGCTGCTGGTGGTCGAGCGCGCGCAGGCCGAGGCGCTGGCGCCGGAGATCCGCCGGCTGACGCTCGATCTGGTCGGCGACGGCTGGCAGGTCATCCGCCAGGATGTCGCTTCCACCCAGACGTCGGCTGAGATCCGGCAGTGGATTCGCGCCGAATACGACCGCGCGCCGACGAACGTGAACACGGTGCTCCTCCTCGGGCACGTTCCCGTTCCTTATGCGGGCAACGTCTGCCCGGACGGACATGGAGAGCACGCCGGTGCTTGGCCTGCGGATGTCTACTATGGTGCGCTGGAGGGCGCCTGGACCGATGAGACCGTAAGGAACAGGGGGAACGGTCCGCAGCTCAACGTGCCGGGCGATGGCAAGCTCGATCAGGGTCAGATCCCCGGGCAGGTGCAACTGGCGGTGGGACGCGTGGACTTTGCCAACATGCCCGCTTTCCGCGTCGGTGAGACCAACCTGCTTCGCCGGTATCTGGATCGTGATCATGCCTACCGGCAGGCGCAACTCCCCGTGGCGGATCGCGCGCTGATTCATGACGGCTTTTTCGGGCATCCGGAGCGCTTTGCCTACAGCGGTTGGCAGAACTTTACCACGCTGCTCGATCCGGATCACGTGCGCACCGTCACCTGGCCCACTGTCCGGCCCGGCATGAGCGTGTTCTTCTCGGGCTGTGGTCCGGGGCACCCCACGTCCATGGCGGGCTTCGGCGACACCGCCGCGCTGGTCACGACGCCGGTCGAGGCGGTCTTTTCGTTCATGTTCGGCAGTTATTTCGGAGACTGGAACATGCCTGACAATCTCATGCGGGCCACGATCGCCCATGAACGCGGCGCGCTGACCTGCGGGTGGGCCGGCCGTCCGCACTGGTACCTGCATTCCATGGGCATGGGCGAGA
>JBIJDW010000119.1:0-8492 GCA_044343885.1 Kiritimatiellia bacterium | reverse complement strand
GCTTGGCGGCGCCGTCGACACGTGTTGTTTTTCATGCGCCTGTAGATTACAGGCGTTCGGCCACCCGGTCAGCATTTTTATGAGTCCGTGGGCTGAGCCTATGGGATGCTAGTGGATTGGAACATGTCAGAAAGCGGTCAGCTTTGCCCCAGGCCGTCAGCAAAGCTACCGACTCCGTTCAACACATTTTATTTCATGCGGCAAGAATACGCTTGTTTGCAAACAGCAGGTGGCATACACTGGCCGCACGAGGATAAAACGCTATTCGTTGGACTCATGAGATGAAAAGACTCCCCGTCACCATTGGCATCATATTGGTCGTCGCCACCTGCTCCATCGCGACGTTCATCCTTGGCGAGCGGACGGGCGTGCGCCGAGGCTTGGGTGAGGAAACGGCGGGGCACGCGTGTCACATCGCCATGATACTCGACCGGCTCCGCAGTTCCGGCTACGCCGACCAGGTTCATTGCGCAGAAATCGAGGTGGCTCTCGATGCAGTCGTTGCACATATGGGAACTCTCGCAGCCTACGCCGACCTCCCGGAGGTCCAACAACGGCAACTCGCTGTGGTCAAGGCGTACAGGACCCGGCATCCATTTACGGTGCCGGATGGCATGCGGCCCAGGGATGTGGAGTGGAGCACCGACGTTTGCAGGTTGCTGCATGCGGACGCGGAGGCTTTCCTGAAGGGTGTCCCTGCAACCGACATTGAGATTGAGATGATGAGAAAGCAGAAAGTCCAACATCCGGCCGCACCCTATTCGGAGCCCGCTGCGCGGTCTCCTCAAGGGTGAGCCTGGGCGTTCGGCCAGAAAACAAACGAAAGGAAAGACGATGAGTGACGAAGTTAAGTGCCCGAAGTGCAAGAACGCGACGATGGCGAAGGTCCCCTTTCAAGGGGTGGAAGTGGACCGGTGCCCGAAATGCAGCGGCATCTGGTTTGACTTACTGGAGCAGGAAGACCTGAGGAAGAAGAAGGGTTCCGAATCGGTCGATGTCGGTGCTCGCAAGGCAAAGTTGACCAGCCAAGGTCAGAAGCTGGACTGCCCGAAGTGTCACACGCGCATGAGTCCCACCCATGATGCGCGGCAACCGCACATCGTGTTTGAGAAATGCAGCGCATGCTATGGCGTCTTTTTCGATGCTGGCGAGTTCGCCGATTTGAAGAAGACCACTTTCAAGGAGTTTCTCAAGGACCTCTGCACCTGATCGAAAGACGGAGGCCGAACCAAGCCTCGGATGCGACCCGACAAGGGACGGGCCTGAATGGCGCTAAGTTAAGGGGCTACTGCCATCTTAATCTTAATCCTAATCCTGATCTTGATCTTAATCTCCTGATGGAGAACGGATTACGATTACGATTAGGATTATGATTATGATCGGAAGCATCGCTTAACTTAGCGCCATTCGGGACGGGCCTTCCGGCTATGCCGCGAGTCCTCCGGTTGGTGCAAGCGTAGGGTTCAGGTTTCAGGGTTCGGTCGGGCCACCGGCCTGCGGCCGGATTGGAAACAGGAATGAGCCATCCTGATCGTCCTCGTCGTCGTCCTCGTCCTCGTCCTCGATTTCACGATTCGAGGACGAGGACGAGGACGATGGCTGCGCCGTCTTGTCGGTCTTCGCCGGAGACATCGCGCTGGATAGCGTCTTGGCGGCCGGATCGAACAACCCGTTCAGGCGCGTGATCTCACTTCTTTGTCCTTGCACCGGTTGATCGAATCTGTTTCCCTCTCACCGAACACGGATGCTGAATACTGATCCGGGAGTGGTGCCCCATCAGAAACAGGGCGCGAAGCCGGTCTTGACGCATAGCGAGGATGCCTAGCAAACCTCATATGCGTCAAAACGACTACGCAAGCTGTTAGAAATCAACGGATGTGTTGACGGATTTAGGGTTTTGCGGGTGCGAATGCCCTCGCTATGCGTGACGGCTATGACGATGTTCGACCAAGAGAAATGAATGGAAACTGAATCCAAAGACGATCCCGACAGGAAAGAGATTGATCGGCTCTATCCGAGTGCGATGAAAGTCGGTGCGCCGTTCGAGATGAAGACTGGGTTGATGAAAGGCGAAGGCACTTGTATTCGGAGAAGACTGACGCGTAGTGGAATCATGTTCACCATCCTGTTCCTCGACGGCTCAATCAAGGAATGGGAGTGGTGGGACTGAGGAACGAAATCAGGTCGAACAAGGCGGCGGACACGTACGGTGAACCCTGGCGGGTTCACCTCCGGTCACCGCCAACGTTCGCAGACGCCGCATCTGTAATCCCAAGATCGGATGCACACCGCTTACGGTCGGGCGCGGGTTGCGGACGTGACGGTCTCGATCTTGTTACGGATGCCGGCAAGATCGGGAACGAGCGTGGCGGCGCGGTGCCAGAAGGCGAGGGCCTCTTCGTCGCGGTGGAGCGCGTGAAGGGCGTCGCCGATGTGATCCAGAATCAGGCCGTCCTCCTCTGGCGCCAGCTTGGCGGCGAGCAGCAGTTGCGTCAGGGCGTCGTGCAGGCGGCCCTGACGGTAGTAGACCCATCCGAGTGTGTCGATGTAGGCGTAGATGCGCGGTTCGTAGGTCAGCGCGCGTGTCACCCATTCGAGCGCCTCGTCGAGCCGCTCGCCGTTGACCGCCCACATGTAGGCGAGGTGGTTCATGATGGCGTGGGCGTTGGTGTGGGTGGCGAGGGCTTCGCAGAAGACCTCGGTGGCCTGATCGTCGCGATTCAGCTCGTCCAGGGCACCACCGAGAAGGAGATAATAGGCGGGAGACGGCCGGATGCCCGCGCGGCGAGCCGCGCTACGGCCGGCAACCAGGGCGTCGGCGGCGGCTTCTGGCTGCTCGAACATTGTCCAAGCGTATGACGCAGCGAGGGCCAGTCCGAACGGCTGCGGCGAGGACGGGATGCGGGCGGTCAGGCGGATGACGCCGGTGGTGTCGGCCTGCGCGTGAAAGGATGCGCCGATTCTTCGGGCGGCGGGACTACAGGCCGGATCGGTATCCAGGGCCGACCAATAGACGCGGAGCGCGCGGTTGGTGGAACCGGAGTGGAGCAGGGCATCGCCATAGAAAGTCTGGGCGGCGGCCTTATCCTCCGGATCCGGGGCGGTGTCGATCATGATCTGAATGAGCGGCAGGGCGCGTGCGGGAGACGGGGTGTCGCGAATGAAATAACGCGCCCACTGGAGGGACGCCTGCCTCATGATCGGGGGGAGATTGGTGGCGGTCGTATGCTGGCGCAAGAGGCGGATGGCGGTCTGGTCCTGGCCGGCCTTGAAGCGGTTGCGAATCTCGCTCAGGGTGGCGCCTGCGGCAGCTTCGGCGTTGCCGCGCAGGTCGCGAACGCGGGAATAGGCGTTGGCCGCGCGCGCAAAATCCCCGGAGGTCTCGGCCAGTTGTCCGAGCGTGAGCCATCCCTCGACGGATTCCGGCTGGCGGCGAACCTGCGCCCGGACGAGCGCGAGCGCCTCGTTGGTGCGTCCGCCTTCGAGCAGGCTGAGGGTGGCGATGGAGAAGGGCGGATCGCTAATCGGATCCAGGCGATGGGCCTGTAGATAGGCATCGCCAGCCGCAGCCGATCGGCGGCCAGCGGCTGTTTCCAGAAGCAGACCCGTGGCGTAGTGGGCCAGTGCGGACGAAAACGCCCCGTCATCCGGACAGCCTGGCGGTTGTGGCGGGAGACGGGGCGGCCTCAGGGTTCCGCATCCCGCTGAAAGCACCACGCAAACGCATGCTGTCAGCTTTGCGGCAGTCATGGAGTCACGACCTATTTGTTCTTGTGACGATTGGCCTTCAAACGCTTGCGATGCTTATGCTTGGACATTTTGGCTCGGCGTTTCTTTTTGATCGTTCCCACGTGTTGCTTCTCCTTGGGTTCAGGGACCAGGGTCGCCCGGATGTCGGAGCGCGCCCGCATTCAGATTCAGATGATAACCTTGTTCAACGGCAGTTCGATGATCCCCTCCGCGCCAGCCTGACGCAATTGGGGGATAATGTCACGCACCACCTTCTCTTCCACGACCGATTCAACAGCGTGCCAGTTGGGATCGCTGAGCGGCATCACTGTCGGGGCGTGCAGCGCCGGCAGGATGGCCGTGATCGCGTCGAGTGACCGGGCAGGTGCGTTCATTTTCAGGAGCACGCGGGATTCGGCCGCCAGCGCGCCGCCGAGAAGCAGCGCGAGCTGCTCGATCTTGGCGCGTTTTACCGGATCCAGCCATGCTTTCTTGTTGGCGATCAGACGGGTGGTGGATTCCAGCACCACGTCGACGATGCGCAGGTTGTTGGCGCGCAGTGACGACCCCGTCTCGGTCAACTCAACGATCGCGTCAACCAGCTCGGGGGCCTTGACTTCGGTTGCGCCCCACGAGAATTCGACATCGGCCTCGACGCCGTGCTTGGCGAGATAGCGCTTGGTCAGCCCGACCGCCTCGGTGGCGATCCGCTTCCCCATCAGATCCTTGGGGCCTTGGATGGACGACTCATTGGGGACGGCGACGACCCAGCGCACCGGGCGCATTCCCTGCTTGGCGTAGATCAACTCGGCCACTTCGACGACGTCGGAGTTATTCTCGTAAATCCAGTCATATCCCGTGATGCCGGCTTCGAGCACGCCAAGCTCAACATAGCGGCTGATCTCCTGCGCCCGGATCAGGCGGCAGCTCAACCCTTCATCGTCCACGCTCGGCATGTACGAACGCGAGCCGACCGACACGGCAAAGCCGGCCTTCTTCATCATGTTGCATGTAGCCTCTTGGAGGCTGCCTTTGGGTAAGCCAAGAATGACGGGCATCAAAAATCCTTGTTTGCGTTAAAAAACAGGCGACCATAATAACGAACGAACGCGCGCTTGGCAACAGCAAATATCGACAATCAAGGCACCGCCGCGAGCCAGGCTCGGACCACGTCGGAGAGGGGATCAATCGCGGCGATGGTCACCAGTTCGTCATCGGTCTCTCCGGGGATGAGGACGCGGTCGCCCGGCCGCCGCCCTTCCAGGCATTGGGCCAGCTTGCTCCTGCAGGAGATGATGTTGAGCGCCTCGTCACGATCCCACTCGCCGAGGATGGTGTAAATCCGGGTCGAAGCGTCCGGGCAGGTGAGGCTGACGGAAACGCCCATGCCCACCTTGTCGGTGGGGATGCCGGTGAAATCAGTCCCCTTCATCTGCTTGAGGTCGCTGTCCATTTCCGCCTGCCGTTGTAGCAGAAGCCCCTGCTGATGTTTAGCGGACTGGTATTCGAAATTTTCACGGAGATCGCCATAGCTGCGGGCCGTGGCGATTTCCTGGCTGTTTTTGGGGAGCACGACCTCGATCAACTGGCGGTAGGCGACCTGACGTTCGGCGAGCGAACGCCATGACGTCTGCCGCGTCAGGTCAGCGGTCTGGGCGGTGGCGCTGGTCTTGCGGCGGGAGGCGAGCTTGGGTTCGATCTTGATCATGTGATTCAGCAGCCGGCGATGCGACGCGGGATCCCAGGCGGGCGAAGCCTGAACCCGTTCAAACATCGCCTGACGTTGGAGCGCGTCCATCGCGGTGAAGGCGGCATCAAAGCCCTTGACGTGATCAAACACGAGCCGGATGGCGTTCTGCATCCGCAACGCCTCATAGGCCCGCTTTTCTTCGAGCAGGCTGATGCTTTGCATCAAGAGATCGTACAGCGAGGGGAGGTTCCAGTTGGCGAACGCTTCGCGGTTCCGGATCGCCCACGTGAGCAGGACCGGATGGGGGGCGGAGGCCCGGAGAATGTCGCGGCAGAGGCGTTGCGCAACGCTGTCGACGGGGCCGCCGTACAGGATCTGCAACACCTCGCAGGCGAGGTTATAGGGAAGGCGCGGCAGCATGGTGGTGATTCGTTGCTGCGCCGGCTCATCATCCCGGAGCAGGTACCCCGCCAGATCTGCCGCTTCACGAGCGGTAATCTGTTCGGCGGCCTTGATGAACCGGTTGTCCTCCCAGAGGTGGGCCTTCAGCGGCGCCGCTTCGGGCGTGGCCAGCCCCAGCCGTTGAACGGTGATGGCTAGGCGGGCGTAGGTGCCCGGATCGGTGTTGTAGGCGCCCTTGAGGGCGAAGGCGAGCCGGTCGGAGAGGACGGCGGTGGCGCCCGGGATCTTGTCGGGCATCTGCGTTTCGAGTTCGCCGATCAGGATGAGGATGCGCGCGATATCCCGTTCGCGCCCCAAGGCGGCCATCCAGGCATCGCCATAATTCTGCGCGTGCGTGCGGATGGTGATGAGTTCGGCCCGCTTGGCGGGAAGCTCGACCAGCGGATCACGCTTCAATCCCTTGCGGGCCCCGTCCCAGAACGTCTTCCACTGAGCGGCGGTCACGATGTGGGCGTCGGTGAGGGTCTTTTCGAGCTTGGTCACGGACATCGGGCCGAAGTTGCGCAAGGCGAGGCGGACGATCTCGTCGGGCCGCTCGCGGATCAGCGTGTCCAGCCCCGCCGGATCCTTGTGACGACGAACGAGCAGGTGGCTATCATCCACCATCGTCAGCGACTCGGCGGCATAGGCGTAGGTCATCTGATGGCCGGGCTTGCCGACGAAATCGACCGTGAGCTTCTTGTAAAAGTCGTCGAGTCGTTTGATGACCCCGAAGCCCCAGGTGCGGTCACTGCAAAAAACGCCCGGCTGGAGCGCGCGGAGCAGTTCTAGGCGGCGGAAAGACTCGATGGGCGACACTTCGCCAAAGGCGACGCTGTCGACAAAGGCGGTGAGGGTGCGGTCTTGACAGATCTTATGAACGGCTTCGCGGCAGGCTTTGCCGAACGCGCGGTCATCCGCGCGGTCAGCGGCTTGCGTACGCTGGCTGGCAAGCAATGCGTTCACGTCGGGGGTCGTCTCGGCGGGTGTACGATCCATAACTCTTCAGTCCTCCGGTTCGGCAAAGATCAAAAAAGGAGACAAACCATATCACATCACGTCCGGTTTGGAAATGTGGAAAATTACACGCGCTTGCCATTCGGCGCCCAAAGGCGGTATTCTTGGAGGCAATGCGAGTCGCCCAAGGGCGAAAAAAAAGAGGATATGAAGCATGGCAACGAGTATGACGGGGCAGCTGACGCGCGACCGAACGCGACAGATTAGGCTGGGCGGGGTCGCCATTGGCGGCGGCGCGCCGGTGAGCGTGCAGACCATGACCAACAGCGACACCCGCGACGTGGTCGCGACCGTCACGCAGATCCAAGAGGCCGCCGAGGCGGGTGCGGATATTGTTCGCGTCGCCATTCCCGATGCCGATGCCGCCGCCGCATTGCGGGCGATCCGCAGGCAGGTTGCAGTGCCGCTGGTGGCCGACATACATTTCGACCATCGACTGGCGCTCGCCGCAGTCGCCGCCGGCGTGGATGGGCTGCGGATCAATCCGGGAAACATCGGCGGCAGCGAACAGGTGCGCGCGGTGGTGGCCGCCGCGCGGCCGAACAAGCTCCCCATCCGCATCGGCGTCAACGGGGGCTCGCTGGAGCGCGACATTCTGGAACGTCACGGCTCGCCGACCGCCGAGGCGCTGGTGGAGAGCGCGCTCCGGCATGTGGCGCTGCTGGAGGCCGAGGGCTATCACGAGATCAAGATTTCGGTCAAGGCATCCGATGTTTCCCGCACGCTGGCGGCGTACCGGCTGCTGGCGGAGCAAACCGCCTATCCGATCCATCTGGGCGTGACTGAGGCCGGGACGTTTTTGGCGGGGACGGTGCGCTCGTGCGTGGCGATGGGCGCGTTGCTGCTGGAGGGGCTGGGTGACACGATCCGCGTGTCGCTCACCGACACGCCGCTGAACGAGGTGAAGGTGGGAGTGGAGTTGCTGCGCGCCGCCGGTCTTCGCGCGCCCGGCGCGAGCGTCACGTCGTGTCCCACCTGCGGGCGGACCCAGGTCGACGTGGTGGCCGTGGCCACCGCCATCGAGATCCAACTGGAACGCCACTATCGCGAGCATCCCGCCGCGCCGCGGCCGCATGTCGCGGTCATGGGCTGCCTGGTCAACGGGCCGGGCGAAGCGCGCGGGGCCGACATCGCCCTGGCGGGCGGCAACGGCAAGTTCGCCCTCTATGTCGGCGGCGAACAGGTCGCGGTGATTCCCGAGTGCGAGGCGATCAGCCGGGTGGTCGCGTTGGTTCAGACCTGGCGTCTCGGGTGAATGAACCCGCAGCAATTCTAATTTTGGAGATGGGTCCATCGGCGTCGGGGTCGGTATCGGTATCGGTATCGATAAAACCAACGGAAATTCGACCCCGATTCCGATACCGACCCCGACCCCGATAACTCAATCGCCTCATAATTAGAATTGCTGATGAACCCCCGATCTTGACGCCGCCCCGCCGTTCTGGCACACTTATCGCCCATGAAAAAGCGCTTGGATGCCCGTGGCGATAGGCCTGCGGCAGGACACACGCACAGAAAAGGTACCCGTATGGCAAACAAGGAACCCGCTGTTGGTTCAAAGGGATGGCTCTCGTATCGGCCCGAAATCAAAGTTTTGGATGTGACGATTCGTGAC
>JBIJDW010000118.1:0-8496 GCA_044343885.1 Kiritimatiellia bacterium | reverse complement strand
AGGATCAGGGGTTGCTCACGCTCAACAACGACGGCAACCAGGGCTACTGCTCCGGCAGTTCGCAGTTTAGCGACGAAATTCCCGGCCGGGTCATCGCACCCGGCGAACCCGTTCGCTCCACCGACCGTTATGGCTACCTGGAGGCGCAGGAGGCGTCGAGCATCTCGCCGGACATGTTCGCGGAGTTCCTGATGCCGCATTTCCGGAAGCTTGCGGCGAAGTTCAAGCTGATGAAGTTCGGTTGCTGCGAGCCGGTGCACGCCATCATCGGGCATTTGCAGGAGTTGAACGGCCTGCGCAAGGTCAGCGTGACCCCATGGTGCGACTTGGAGAAACTCGCGGCCGCGTGCAATCGGAACGTGATCTGGTCGCGCAAGCCCGTGCCGCTCAAGCTGTGCGGGACCGCGTTTGATCCGGCCGAATTCCGGGCGCACTTGCAGGAGACGCTCGACATCGGGGCCGGCTTCTTCATCGAGTTCGTTTTCCGCGACACCAATCTCCTGACCGGCGCCATGCAGAACCGCCTGGACGAAGCCTGTCGGATCGTGCGCGAAATTACAGGGCATCCCGAAGGTGCGCGGTAGGCGGCAGGGGTACAGTTACGCGACTCGATGAGAGGAGAACCGAATATGGAACTGAGCAAGATCGTGATCGGCGGCATGCGTCTGAAGGATCGGAAGTCGGGTGTACAGACTTTGCGCGCCGCCATCGACGCCGGGTTCAACTACATCGACACGTCTCCCTGCTATTGCCGGGCAAGCGAAACGGAGAATTCGGAAAGCTGGGTCGGTGAGGCGGTATCGGAGCCGAACTACCGTTCCCGCGTGATGGTCTCCACCAAATGTGCCCCCGGGGATGGCGGATTTGGCCTTGGCGAATTCGACCCCGCTGGCGGTTTCGGCGTGCGGACAGCGGCTCAATTGCGTCAGGTGTTCGATCAGTCGCTGCGCCGGCTCAACTTGTCCGGCGTGGACTATTACCATCTGTGGACCACTCACACCGATGAGCAGTTCGCCGAGGCCATGCGGCCGGGTGGCTGGTATGAGGGCGTCCTGTCGAAGAAGACGCAATGGTCTCATCTCGGCATTACGACGCACGCCGATTCCGAGACCATCATCCGGTTTTTGAAGTCCGGCAAGTTCGAGACCGTCACCCTGCCCTTGAACGTCATCAACACGATGCGCATGCCGGTGGTGGCTTTCTGCAATGCGCAAGGGATTAAGGTCATCGCCATGAATCCGCTGGCCGGCGGGTTCCTGGCATCGCGCGACGACATCAAGGAGCTAGCGCTGCGCTACCTGATGAGACTGGATGGCGTGCATCCCCTGATCGGCTTCAGTTCTGTAGAGGAAGTCCAGTATGCCAAATGGATTCAGGACACGATGCCGGCGTACAAGCCGTCCGCCGGGGAGATCCTGGCGAAGATCCGCTCCATGATGGAAACCGACGAGAAACGCTGCACCGCGTGCGGCTACTGCTCACCGTGTCCCGAGCGCATCACGGTGGGCGCAGCGCTCTCGTACTACAACGCCTTCACGTATCTGGGCATGGAAAGCGCGAAGGCGGCGTTCAAGGAGAAGCAGTGGGAGGAAGGGTTGCGCCTGGATCTCTGCCGCGAGTGCGGTCTGTGCGAGTCCCGCTGCCCGAACGGATTGCCGGTTCGCCGCCTCATCGCCGAAGCGCGTTCGACGATGTACGCTTGAGGGGGCATGATTATGCCGTGGGCAGCGGGAGCAGGATGCTCCCGCCACTTTGGAGGAACTGACACGATGAGTACGACAGGCATGACTGATTTGATTGCCGGCACTGTTTACGCCCGTTGCGATAACCGGTTCTGGTTGGTGCGTCTGTGCGGCATGTTGCTGGGGCGGCAGGGCGAGGAGAGCGATCAGGGGTTTGCGCAGGGCGTGGCGCTGCTGAAGGTGGACGGGCAGCCCTTTGAGGCCGGGCAACTCGTGCTCGACAAGGTTGAGGAGTCGCCTGCGGTCGTGCGCTGCGAATGGAAGGTAGGCCAGACGGGACTCCGCCTGACGACCGCCTGGCAGGGCGATTCTGCAATCGGGGTGGTCAGCCGGCGGGACACCCTGTGCAATACCGGGGAGAAGCCGGTGGTGCTGTCGCGCTGCCTGGCGCGGTTCGCGCTGTCATCGGTCAGCTACGAGTGCTACACCCAGGCCAGTAGCTGGTGTCGCGAAAACCAGGGGGCGTGGCATCCGCTGCACGCCGGCCTGCGCCTGAGCCATATCTCCGGCCGCCCCACGGAAGGTTTTACCCCCTACTTGGGCTTGCGCGCCGTGGACGGCGGCCAAGGCCTGGCCTGCCATATCCTGCCGTGCGGCAACTGGACCATCCGGGTGTACCCTAACGTGCCCTATACGGTGGTGGAACTGGGGCTGGCCGACGAAAACCTGAGCCGCACGCTGAAGCCCGGCGAGTCCATGGTGTTGCCGGAGATCCTGTTTCAGTCCTTGCCGCAGGGCGAGGTCCATCTGGCCGCGCCAGCGCTGCACCGGTACCTGGTGGCGGGCCGGCTGCGCGATGCGAAACCGGAAGCGCCGTTCGTCTATAACTCGTGGTTTGATCAGCATGAGGTGCTCGAAGTGCCGCGCCTGCGGCGACAGCTCGCCGCCGCCAAGGAGGCGGGGTGCGAGGTGTTCGTGGTCGACGCCGGCTGGTATGGTGCCGGCGAGGGCGGCTGGGGCGAGCAGACCGGCGACTGGCGCGAGAAGCACAACGGCGCTTTTTTTGGCCGCATGAGCGAGTTTGCGGACGAGGTACGCGCCGCGGGGCTCGGTTTTGGCCTCTGGATGGAACCGGAGAAGTATGGGCCAAGGGCACCGATTCGTGGCGAGCATCCGGAGTGGTTTATTCCGGTCGGTGATTCGGCGCGTCTTGATTTGACGCTGCCGGCGGCCCGCGCTTGGTTGCGCGGCGAGATCGGGCGGCTGGTGGAAACGTATCGCCTGGCTTGGATGAAGGTGGATTTCAATTTCAGGCTCGATCCCGACGCCTCGGGCGGGGAGCTGGCCGACTACACAGCCGCCTGGTACGGCCTGATCGACGAGATTCGTGCGGCGTATCCTTCTACCTTTTTCGAAGGGTGTTCCAGTGGCGCCCTGCGCGGCGACCTGGAGACCCTTTGTCATTTTGATGGCCATTTCCTGAGTGACACGTCGAACCCGACCGATATGCTCCGGCTTCTGCAGGGCGCGTGGCTGCGGTTGCCGCCCGGACGCATCACGATCTGGTGCGTGCTCCGTTCCGCCTCGCACGTCGTGCCGGGCTGGGGCACTTCCGTTGAAAACGCCCCACCTGTGATCCTGGTGCCCTGCGGCGCGGGTTGGTGGGATATGGAGCGGGCGGATCTGGATCTTTCTCTGGTGGATGGGATGCCGGCCATGATGGGGCTCGGCGGCGACCTGGCTGGCCTTACGCCGGAGCAACTGAAACGTGTCGCCGAGGCGGTGGCGTTTTACAAGCCGTGGCGCGCCTTTATTGCCCGCTCGGCCGGCCACCTGCTGACGCCGCCCGCGCCGATCGAGCAGCGCGATGGCTGGGTTGGGTTCCAGCTCCAGAGTCCCGGAGACGACGCCACCCTGGTCTTTGTCTACCGGCTGGGAAATGCCGGGGCACCGCCGTCGCTCTGTCCGGTTGGGCTCGATGCCACGAGGCAGTATGCGGTAGAAATCGGATTTGGCGGCGAGAAGAAGACCGTGTCCGTCGATGGCGAGAGCCTCCTGCGCGATGGCCTCTCCGCGCCACAGTTTGGGATCGTGCACCGGCGTGCCTCGGTGTTTGTGATCCGGCCGCATGGGGGACAACATTCGATATGAGTAGCAGGAGCGCGATACGGTTGATTGAGCCACGCAGCGGGGCGGTGACGAGGCCGATGCAGAAATACCATCTGGTTGCGCATGCCGACAAACGCCGGCAGCATGTCCGGCCTTCCGACAAAATGGATTGGTGGCGGCCGGTCGACCGGAATGGAGTTGTCTCGATAGACAACGATAAGAGCCGCCCCTCGCCCGTACGTTTTGTCTGGACGGTCGAACGCGGGACGGGCGCGTGCGATCTGCTGGTCTCACGAAACCGCGATTTTCAGGATGCGCTCGTCGTCCGCGGCGTGATCGGCTGGCAATGCGAGGTGTTCCATCTGCACATCGGCACCCGCTATTACTGGAAGGTGACGGCGCGGGACGCGGACGGCAGGTTGGTCGAATCGGCCGTTCGCTCCTTCGTGACGCATGCCGCTCCACCGCGCTGGATCTGGGTGCCGGAGATCACCAATGTGCGCGACATGGGGGGCTGGCCGCTACCCGGTGGAAACCGCCGCGTGCGGCAAGGCATGCTTTACCGCTCCTCGGAGATGAACAGCCACGTCACCCTCTCCCAGGCGGGTGAGCGATTGCTCGTGCATGAACTGAAGATCCGAACGGACCTCGATTTACGGCGCGCTCCGGAAGAGGTCAAGTCGGTGCTGGACGCTTCCCATGTCGAATGGGTGAATATCCCCATCGATCCGTATGGGGGCATCGTGGATGACACCGGGCGCGACGCGTATCGGCGCGTATTCGCATTACTGGCGCAGGAAAGTCGCTATCCGGTTCTCTTCCATTGCTGGGGTGGGGCGGACAGGGGCGGAACGCTGGCGTTTCTCATTCACGGCCTGCTGGGCGTGAAACTGCCGGACCTGGTGCATGATTACGAGTTGACGTCCCTGTCCGTGTGGGGGGCGCGGTCGCAAGCCTCAGCGGAGTTCAAGGCGTTGCGGGCCGCGCTGCGTCCCTTCGGACAGCGTGCGAATGATATCAAAGGCCAAGTCGAAGGCTATCTTCGCGCGATCGGCGTCACAGCCAGGGACATCGCGGCCATCCGCGCCCTTCTGACGCTAGATGCAGGCGGAAGATGATGCTAGGCTGCTCAGACTCGCCGACGCTGTGGCTCGGGAGGCGGGGGAGAGCAGTGAGCCTGTGTGAGTGTGTGGGTGTGTGAGTGTGTGGGTGTGTGAGTGTGTGGGTGCGTGTGAGTGGGAGATGGCTCGACGGAAATCAACAAAGGAAGCACGATGAACCGTAAACAGATCGAAGCATTCAAGAACCCCGGCAACGAATAACGTGGCGCGCCGTTCTGGGCGTGGAATGGCAAGCTGGAGCCTCAGGAGCTGCGGCGCCAGATCCAGGTCATGCACCGCATGGGGCTGGGTGGCTTCTTCATGCACTCTCGTGTCGGACTCGACACGGCCTATCTTTCCAAGGAGTGGTTTGCGTGCGTGGACGCCTGTGTGGACGAGGCCAAGAAGCTCGGGATGGGTGCCTGGCTCTATGACGAGGATCGCTGGCCGTCCGGCGCGGCGGGCGGGTTGGTGACGAAGAACCCGAAGTACCGGATGCGTGCCCTGAATGGGATCGTGCTCGACACGGTCAAGGGGTTTACGTGGACGCCCGACACGCTCGCGGCGTTTGTGGCCCGTTTGGATGGCACCGTGGCCCGCGATGTTCGCCAGGTGCCGCGCAATGCCCGGCCGCCCAAGCTGGCCGAGGGCGAGAAACTGGTGGCGTTTGTGGTGAAACTCCAGCCCTGCAGCGACTGGTACAACGGGTATACCTACCTGGATACCCTCAGCCACGAGGCAGTGAAGGCGTTTATCAAGGTCACGCACGAAGCCTATCGCAAACGCTGCGGCAAGGAGTTCGGCAAGACCATTCCGGGGATGTTCACGGACGAGCCTAACCATGGGAACAAGCTGGGGACTGACAACAACACCGGCAACCCCGGATGGCTTCCCTGGACCGGAACGCTGCCTGCTACTTTCAAGAAACGCTACGGCTACGACATTACGCCGCATCTGATGGAACTGATCTATGATGTCGAGGGCCTGAGCATGACGCCGGCGCGCTACCACTACCACGATTGCGTCACGCATCTGTACGTGGACGCCTTCTGCCGCCAAATCGGCGAATGGTGCGCGAAGAACAAGCTGCTCTTTACCGGGCATCAGCTTGAGGAAGATTCGCTCTTCCGGCAGACGAACATGGTGGGAAGCTGTATGCGGACATACGAGTACATGCAGGCGCCCGGCATGGACCTGCTCACGGAACATTGGCGCGTTTTCAACACCGCCAAGCAGGTTACCTCGGCGGCGCATCAGTTTGGGGCCAAGTGGCGTCTGACCGAGACCTACGGCTGCACCGGCTGGGATTTTCCGTTTGCCGGACACAAGGCGCTGGGCGACTGGCAGGTGGCCATGGGGATCAATCTGCGCTGTCAGCACCTGGCTTGGTACACCATGTCCGGTGAAGCCAAGCGCGATTACCCAGCCGCCATCTTCTACCAGTCACCCTGGTGGGATCTCTATCCGAAGGTCGAAGACTACTTCGCCCGCATCCATGCCGTGATGACCCAGGGCGAAGAAGTACGTGACCTGTTGGTAATCCATCCGGTCGAGAGCATGTGGATGATGGTCAAGACTGGCTGGCATGGCAATTCCGACATGCATGCGTTTGATGATCTGCCCAACAAGTTGACCGACCGCCTGCTCGCTGAGCATGTGGACTTTGACTTTGGTGATGAGGAAGTGATGTCGCGGCATGCCGCCGTGGCCAAGGTGGGTGGCGCGCCGGTGATGCGCGTGGGCAAGGGCCGTTACAAGGCGGTGCTCGTGCCGCCGATGAAGACCATGCGGCGCAGTACGCTGAACCTACTCAAAAAGTTCAAGGGTGCGGGTGGCGTCGTCTCGTTTGTGGGCGAGATCGCTTGCGCGATCGAAGGCGCGGGCTCCGATGAGGTCAAGGCCTTTGCCGCGACTTGTCCGCATACGCCGGAGATTAGTACGGCGGTCATCGCCACGGTGGCCGTGGCCCGGCGCCTGACGATCGCGGGTCCGGATGGGTGCGAGGTCACGCCGGCCCTCTACCTGCTGCGCGAGGACAAGGAGGCGTTCTATCTCTTCGTCTGCAACACCGGTGAGGATTTTGTGAATGCCACGTGCGGGCAGATGGGGCAGCCGCTGGTCCGCGACCGCAAACTGGCTTTTGGCGATGTGCGCATCCGCGGCTTCCAGGGATGCGCCGGCATGCCGCTGGAGTTGAACCCCGAAAGCACCACGATCGTGAAGGCCGATGCCGTGCGGTCGGACGGCGGATGGGAGATCCGGACCGCGCTGCCGGCGCTGGGCAGCCGGATGTTCGTGATTCCGAAAAAAGCCTCGGCGGCGGCGGCCGAGCGGCCCGCAGCGCTGCAGGCTGTGCGCGGCGAGACGCTGGCCGACGAAAGCTGGCGCATCACGCTTTCGGAATGCGCCAACTTGGTGCTCGACCGTCCGCGCTATCGCATCGGCAAGCAGCCGTGGCAAGACCACACCGAGATTCTGCGTGTGGATAAGGCCGTGCGCGATGCGCTGGGCGTGCAACACCGCGGTGGCAGCATGGTGCAGCCCTGGGCGCGTGAGAAGTCGAAGACGCCGAAGTTCACGACGGTCACGCTGGCCTACACATTCGATTGTCAGGCGCTGCCGTCCGGCGATCTCTTCCTGGCGATGGAGGAGCCACAGACGTTCCGCGTTTCGCTCAACGGCCAGGCGGTTTCCAATGCGGCAGAGAGCGGTTGGTGGGTGGATCGCTCCCTGCGCAAGCTGCCACTGGATACGGCCTGCCTGAAGATCGGGGCCAATGAACTGGTACTCGAGTGCGACTATGTCGAGACCCATCCGGGTCTGGAGATCGTGTATTTGCTCGGTCACTTCGGCACGGCGGTGCGCGACACGGCGGTCGCCCTGACGGCCGCGCCGGCCGCGCTCAAGATCGGCGACTGGGTGGAGCAGGGGCTGGCGTTCTACAGCGGCTCCGTGGCTTATAGGCGGACGCTGGATGTGAAGCCGGAGGCGGGCGAGAAGGTCTTTGTCCGGGTGCCGGAGTATCGCGGCGTGGCCGTGCGCGTGCTGGTCAACGGCCAGACGGCCGGGATTGTAGGATGGGAGCCGAACGAGGTGGAGATCACGTCGCTGCTCAGCGGCGCACCGGTCGAACTGGCCATCGAAGTCATCGGGCACCGGCGTAACTCGCACGGGCCTTTTCATACAACTGAGAAATGGCCGTGGTGGACTGGTCCCGGCGAGTTCTCGCGCTGGGGCGATACCTGGTTAGAGGGGTATCAGTTAGTGCCGTGCGGGCTGATGGCGGCGCCGGTGGTGGAGGTGCGGAAGTAGGGGTGGGTTGCACGGCGTCTCTTGTGCGGCGTGCGGGAGCAGGATGCTCCCGCCACTAGGGTGGGGGGAGCTTCCAGCTCCCCCGTGGGCGTGAAGTACCGAAACGGCAAGCCGTTCCCGGGGTGTCCCTACCAGATCGCATCGGGCATCCTTGGCGAGATTCATTCCATCCGCTTGCGTCGGGGCGCGTATAGCCGGCGCGACGACTGGCAGACCGTCCAGCGGTGCGGCGGCGGGCAACTTCTCGGCGAGGGGCCGCATCTCATCGATCAGGCTCTCCAAATGCTCGGTTC